>NZ_CBAROL010000010.1:0-78018 GCF_964779595.1 Methyloglobulus sp. | reverse complement strand
AACCGCGAAAAATAGCCAAGGGTTTATGAAAAATGGCGAGATAAATGCGTATTTCAGCCGAATACCGCCCATTAAGGTGAATGCCAATTCAAAAAAATCGGCTTTTGACCAGTCAGCCGGAGTTTCTGCTGTTTGTGCAAAGGTCTCTTCATATAGATATAAAAATTAAAAGGCAAAAATAATTTTCCTTGACAATTTGAGACAACCGGTCGTATTATAAGATGATGGTAACTCTAAAAATGCAAACAAATAAAGAAAATCTATTGTCCCAAGGTGTGCAATTGCTGATGCAGCAGGGTTATCATGGCACAGGACTCAAGGAAATTTTGGATGCGGTGCAAATCCCAAAAGGCTCTTTTTACAACTATTTCCCTAGCAAGGAAAGTTATGCTGCTGAGGTTATTCAATATTACATCGCGCCTTTTATTGAACAGCTCGGTAGCCACCTTGAGAACTCTAAACTTGATGGATTGACTGCACTAAAAACTTATTTCGATGAATTAATCGTTGAATTGGAGCAAGCGAACTTTAAAGGCGGCTGTTTGCTGGGCAATTTGATGGGCGAAATCGGTGATACCAGCGATTTATGCCAACAATCCTTGCGATTAGCCGTTCATCAATACCGTGAATTACTGGCAACTGGGCTGAGAAAAGCGCAAATGGAAGGCACAGTTCGCATTGATAAATCTGCCGATGATATGGCTGACTTATTGGTCAACACCTGGCAAGGCGCATTGTTACGGATGAAAATAGAACAATCTGCCGATCCAATAAAGCAATGTTGTCACGATTTGCTGGATGATTATTTCAGCGTTTGATGTTAATGTTACACTCAAGACGACTGGTCGTTTCTTAACTTAGGAGGATGCTATGCCCAAATACCTAATTGAACGTGAAATTCCTGGCGCTGGCGCGTTAACAGCCGAGCAACTGCAAGGCATATCACAAAAATCTTGCAGTGTCCTGAGTAGCATGGGTTCGAAAATCCAATGGCTGGAAAGCTATGTGACGGATGATAAGGTCTACTGCGTTTACATCGCGCCGGATGTAGCCACGGTAAAATCCCATGCCGAACAAGGCGGTTTTCCGGCAAATAAGATTTCGCAGATCAAAACCATTATTGATCCTACTACTGCGGAAAGTTAATCACCACCCACGGAGGTGCGCCATGCAAGTTACCTGGAATCCCAATACCTGCTGCCATGCAGGGGTTTGCGTTAAATCGCTACCGGAAGTTTTTAAAGTGGAAAATGGCGCATTGACAATCGTGGATTGATCGAAAAATTCCCGTTCGTCCTGTGCTTGTCGAAGGAGGGGAACGTGGGGTAAACCTGTATTTTTTGATGAGCTTGTTGGCTTTATACCCGCGAGTCGCGTGTGTTTTGGAGTGACAAACCTAGGTTTGTCACTCCGCCTTTCAATCGAATTGAAAGTTTAACCCACTCCCAAAGGAGGATTATCAAAGCACCAATTAAGACAGCCTAAACCAATAATTACAAACACGAGAGGAAGTTATGAATACCCAAACAAACAAGCTAAAAACATTATGTTTCGTGACCTTATCCACTATTGCCTTAGCTGGAATTAGCACGATTCCGGTTGTTGCTGATGAAACCTGCCTATCGCCTTATGCACCAAAAATCACCGGGCAAGAAGATTTTGTCTACATCTGGACATTAGGTGTTGACGGCTTGGGCGACGAACAAGACAAACTGGTGACGGTTGATGCCAGACCGAAGTCCAAAACTTATGGCAAAGTCATCAACGCCCTTTCGGTTGGTGGGCGGAATGAAGCCCACCACTCTGGAGTGACTGACGACCGCCATTATTTATGGGCGGGTGGGCTGGATACCAACAAACTTTTTGTGTTCGATATCCATACCGATCCGGCAAAACCAACATTAACCAACACCATTACCGATTTTGTCGCCAAAAGCGGCGGCGTGGTTGGCCCACATACCACCTATGCCTTACCTGGGCGAATGATTATGACAGGCCTGTCCAATAACAAGGATAACGGTGGGCGCACCGGATTAGTCGAATACACCAATGACGGCAAATATATAGACACTCATTGGATGCCAACTGACAGCGATTTGGGCGGTGCAGTTAAAACTGGCAAATATGCCGATGGCTACGGCTACGATTTACGTGTTATGCCCCGCCATAATGTCATGTTCACGTCATCATTCACTGGCTGGTCGAACTACATGATGGATTTCGGCAAAATGCTCGCCGACCCTGAAGCCATGAAGCGTTTTGGTAATACCGTGGTGCAATGGGATTTACATACCAAACAACCGAAAAAGCTCTTTGATGTACCCGGCGCACCGTTGGAAATCCGTTGTGCATGGGATGAAAAACACGATTATTGCTTTACCAGCACCGCATTGACTTCAAAAATCTGGCTGATCCACAAAGACAAAGCTGGCGAATGGCAAGCCAAAGACGTAGCCGACATCGGCGAACCCGCTAAAATCCCACTGCCTGTGGACATCTCTATCGCAAGCGACGACAAGTTGTTGTGGGTCAACACTTTCATGGACGGCATGACCCGTTTGTTTGACATCACCGACCCGTTCAAGCCTAAACAAGTGTACGAACATAAAATCGGCGCACAAGTGAACATGGTATCTTCAAGCTGGGATGGCAAACGTATTTACTATACGTCCTCACTTCTGGCTAATTGGGACAAGAAAGGCAAGGATAACGAGCAGTTCTTCAAAGCCTACGACTGGAACGGCAAAAAGTTAAACGAGAAAATCGCTATCGACTTCACCAAAGAAAAACTAGGTCGCCCCCATCAAATGGTGTTTGGGGCGTATAGTCTTTATGGTGGGGATAAGGCAGCGAAAAAGGATAAGAAATAACGCGTCATCCGGCATGGACGACCGCCAAGGATGGCGGAAGTGCGGCAGGAATCCGCACGTTGCCGAGAACAGGATGTCCCTTCCGGCAACCCCCATCAAAATTGAGGAACGCAAGAAGCAAGCGGGATTCGGGATGCCTTTTCTTTGGATATTTTCTTTTGTGGATTGTGTTCCTGCACAACCACATTCACCACATCCATGTGACTTGGCGAAGCAAAAGAAGGTATCTCGCCTTCAGGTGCGAGAACCCGATTCAATTAACATCGCGGAAGCGATAAGCTTATAATCAATTGCACACGATCAATTTATTAACATGGCTATATACAAAGCACAGGTTAGTCAAACTAACCTGTAGAAATTTCAAAGTGTTGGCTGAAATAAATCCTGCACAACCTGCAACTTGTATATAGCCATGTTTATTAATTATAAGCACCGTCAATATGTTAACTATCAATAGTATAGAAAAACAACTCCAAACCCTCCCCCCAGAACTCCAAACCCCAGTCAAATCCAACCTGGAACATTGGATAACTCTGCTCAAACAAAATAATCTCGCTCTACACCCAACCGACAAACTAATCCAGTCCATACCCAAAGTCTGGTGTTCAAGCGAATTCGTTGCCGAAAGCTGTACACGCAAACCTGAGTTGTTGGTTGATCTGGTCAATTCCGGTGACTTGGACAGCCTGTATACCGAACAAACGTATCAAAACAAGCTGGCAAACCTGGAAATCGCAGATGAAGCCGAATTAATGACTAAACTGCGCCAGTTCCGCTGCCGTGAAATGGTCAGGATTGCTTGGCGGGACTTGGCGGGCTGGGCGGATTTAGCAGAAACGCTGATGGATTTATCGCAGCTTGCCGATGCCTGCGTTCAAACTGCGTTGGCTTTTCTTTATCAGCAAGCCTGTGAGCTGCGCGGCACGCCGTTACTTCTCGATGGTAGTCCACAGCAAATCGTGGTGCTGGGTATGGGCAAACTGGGGGCTTATGAATTAAATTATTCCTCGGACATCGACATGATTTTTGCTTATCCTGAGGATGGCGAATTGCCTGACCGAAAGTCCACCAGCTACGGTGAGTTTTTTACCCGCCTGTGCCAAAAGCTGGTCAAGGTGCTGGATGACATTACGGTGGACGGTTTCGTGTTTCGGACGGATATTCGCCTACGCCCTTTTGGTGACAGCGGCGCGGTCATCATGACTTTCGACGGAATGGAAAATTATTACCTGACCCAAGCCAGGGAGTGGGAGCGCTATGCCATGATTAAGGCGCGGCAAGTTGCGGGTGATTTCAGGATAGGCGCTCAGCTTATGGCGATGCTGAAACCGTTTGTCTATCGGCGTTATCTCGATTACGGCGCATTTGAAGAATTGCGTTCGTTAAAACTGCAAATCACCCAAGAACTCAAGCGCAAGGATCGCATGGAGAATATCAAGCTGGGACCGGGCGGCATCCGCGAGATTGAGTTCATCGGGCAGGCTTTCCAGCTCATTCGTGGCGGTCATGAAAAAGCTTTGCAAACGCGTGGCATTCTGGATGTTTTGGCGATATTGGATAACAAAAACTTACTTACGCACACGGATGCAGAACAACTCAGCCAGTCTTACCGCTTTTTGCGCCGTGTGGAAAACCATATCCAGCAATATCAGGACAGACAAACCCACGATTTACCGACATCAGAAACATCTCGGCTGATACTCGCCTATTCCTTGGATTTTCAAGATTGGCACAGCTTTAAAACCGAGTTGGATCGAGTCAGAAAGGCAGTCCATGGGGTTTTTGACCAAGTTTTCGCCGTATCAAAACAAAATGAGAAGGATAAGCTGAGCCAGAAAATTTGGTCTTGCGTTGCTGACGATGACGAACTGATGGTACTTTTAAAAAGCTACGGTTTTCAGCATACCGAAGAAACCTTGAAAGCGATCAAGGATTTCAAAAACTCGACCGCTTTAAGGCGCATGACGACGAAAGGCGCAAACATCGTTGACCGTCTGATGCCGCAACTCATCGAATCGGCGCCACTGGTCGATAATCCTGATGAAACTCTGATGCGGCTGGTCAAGCTGTTTGAAGCCGTCGCGGGCAGGAATGTCTATCTAGCCCTATTATCGGAGAACCCCGATGCCCTAAACCAGCTAATCCGACTCGCATCTGCCAGCAACTGGATTTGCGATTATCTGGCATTGTATCCGGTCTTGTTCGATGAATTGCTGGATACGCGCACTTTGTATGAGCCGTTGAAACGGGACGATCTTAATCAACAACTTAAAGCATTGCTCGCTGCCATCGACATCCAAGATTTGGAATCGGTGATGATAGCGTTGCGTCAATTCAAACACCTCAATGTGTTGCGCGTGGCGGCAGCCGATATTATGGACGTTATTCCCATCATGGTCGTCAGCGATTATTTGACTTACATTGCCGAAAGCATTGTTGAGAATGTCATTGAACGGACTTGGCTAATGCTGACAGAAAAACATGGCTTTCCGCCCGACACAAGCAACGACAACATCAATTTTGCCGTCATCGGCTTTGGTAAGCTGGGCGGTATCGAATTAGGCTACGGGTCTGATCTCGACCTCGTGTTTTTGTACGATTGCCCTGACGGCAATACCATGACATCGGGTGAAAAACCGCTGTCCTGCTCGCAATTTTATGGGCGATTGGGACTGAAGATCCGGCACATTCTCGATACCAAAATGCTGTCCGGCATCCTTTACGAAGTCGATATGCGTCTACGCCCCAACGGGGATTCGGGCTTATTGGTCACCCATATCGGCACGTATGAAGACTACCTAAAAAATAATGCGTGGACATGGGAACATCAAGCCTTAGTACGTGGCCGCTTTATTGCAGGCGATGTGCGCTTAAAAACGAGGTATGAGGCTATTCGCCATAGAATTTTGAGCTTAGTTCGGGATGAAAAACTACTGAAAACCGAAGTCCGCGACATGCGGAAAAAAATGCGTGCCACCTTGGATACTAAAGAAGCCAACAAATTTGATTTAAAACAAAGCAAAGGCGGTATTGCAGACATTGAGTTTATAGTACAATTTGGAGTTCTGGCGAATGCGACAAAACAGGCGACATTAACGACTTATACTGACAATGTCAGACTGTTTGAAGGTTTAGCTGAACAAGGCTTTATCTCCCCGATTGATGCGGAAACCCTGAAAATCGCTTATTGCACTTATCGTGATATTACACATAAGCAAGTATTACAAGGCGATAAGACCGTTATTGATGAAATCGAAGTGGATGGGTTGAGAAAGCAGGTCGAAAGCATTTGGCATAAGGTCATGGAATTTTGATAGGTCATAAAACGTAAGGTTTCAGGTGCTTTCTGTAGAGTAGGGGTACAAACCTTGGTTTGTACCCCAATTTTCTAGCTGAAAACTTTAGCTTTAGAGCTTAATTGAATTAATTTTGAAATATATACAAAGGTTGGTAATGCAATGAACACAATGGACGATAGAGATGGCCTGATATGGTTTGATGGGCAATGGGTTAACTGGCGGGATGCCAAAGTCCATGTATTGACGCATACCTTGCATTACGGTTGCGGTGTGTTTGAAGGTCTACGTGCTTATCATGCTGAACAAGGTACGGCTATATTCAAAATGCAAGAACATACCGACCGCCTGTTCCGATCCGCCCATATCATGAACATGCCCATGCCGTTCAGTAAGGATGAAATCAACCAAGCGCAACGCGAAGCTATTTCCAAGAACAATTTGGATAGCGCGTACATCCGTACCATGTGCTTTTATGGTTCCGAAGGCATGGGTCTGAGAGCTGACAACCTGAAAGTCCATGTTATGGTTGCCGCCTGGACGTGGGGGGCGTACTTGGGTGCAGAGAATATGGAAAAGGGCATCCGTATCCGCACGTCTTCTTATACCCGCAATCATGTCAACAGCACGATGTGCAAAGCCAAAGCTAATGGCAATTACATCAATTCAATACTGGCGTTGCAGGAAGCCTTATCGACTGGCTATGATGAAGCTTTGTTGCTGGATCACGAAGGTTTCTGCGCGGAAGGCAGCGGAGAAAACCTGTTCATCGTACGTAATGGCAAGCTGTACACACCGGAAACGACATCCGCATTGGAAGGCATTACCCGCGACACTCTCATGACGATTGCTGCTGAACAAGGACTGGAAGTTATCGTAAAGCGTATTACCAGAGATGAGGTCTACATAGCGGACGAAGCATTTTTTACCGGTTCTGCGGCGGAAGTCACGCCGATCCGTGAATATGACAACCGCAAGATAGGTAACGGTGGTCGCGGACCTATCACGGAAAAACTGCAAGCTTTGTACTTCGACTACGTACACGGGCGCAAAACCGATCACGCTGAATGGCTGACTTACGTCGCGTAATCTCTGCTTGTAAACGGTGAGGATTCTAGTTGTAGGGCCATCTTGGGTTGGCGACATGGTTATGGCGCAAAGCCTGTTCCTATCACTGAAAAAAACCTATCCAAACTGCCTAATTGACGTGTTGGCTCCGGCTTGGTCTTTACCTTTGCTGGACAGAATGCCCGAAGTTGCAAAGGCAATCATCATGCCTTTGCAGCACGGGCAGTTTGGTTTGATGACTCGCATCAAACTTGGTCGGCAATTACGGTCAGAAAATTATGACCAGGCTATCGTCCTGCCAAACTCCTGGAAATCCGCGCTCATTCCATTTTTTGCTGCCGTTCCTCACCGCACCGGATTCTTGGGTGAATGCCGTTGGGGACTGCTCAATGACGCAAGAAAGCTCAATAAATCTGCACTTACGATGACTGTGCAACGTTTTGTTGCTTTAGGTCTGCCCCCAGTTGCCCCACAGCCGCCTGATTATCAACCACCTAGCCTTCCTGCCAATAAATCCGGTCAAGCTGCTGTCATAGAGAAATTTAGTTTAACATCAACCGAAAAGATTCTCGTCTTATGTCCAGGCGCAGAATATGGGCCATCCAAACGCTGGCCGGCAGCTTATTTTGCCCAAATCGCCAATGCAAAAATGGAGCAAGGCTGGCAAGTTTGGCTATTGGGTTCGGAAAAAGATAAGGTCTTAGCAAACGCAATAAGTACGCTTACAAACCAGCAATGCCGAGATTTTATCGGGCAAACGTCATTAACTGAAGCCATTGACTTGATGTCTTTAGCCCACACCGTTGTTGCCAATGATTCAGGTTTAATGCACTTGGCGGCTGCTTTGGATAAAACCGTCATCGCCATTTATGGCTCAACACCACCCGAATTTGCACCGCCACTGTGCAAAAAAGCCCAAACCGTCACTTTAAACCTCCCCTGCTCGCCTTGTCGGCAACGCGTTTGCCCGTTATATCCCGTCGGACACCCAGAACACACCCAATGCCTGACTGGCATAACACCCGAACGAATTCTTGAACTAATTGGCGATTAACACTCTCTATGCGTATCGCCATCGTCAAACTTTCCGCATTGGGGGACATTATTCACGCCATGATTGCGTTGCAATTCATCAAGCAACATGCACCTGACATCCAGATTGACTGGATTGTAGAGGAACGATTTGCGGGAATTTTGCAGCACAATCATGATATTACACAAATACTTACAGTCAATCTCAAAGCCTTAAAAAGCAATAAACGGGCGATTTTTCAGGAACTAAAAAAACTTAGGCACTATGCAAAAAATAATTATGACTTGGTGATTGATGCCCAAGGTTTGATTAAATCGGCTGTTACTGCCCGATTACTCGGCAAAAAAGTGGCGGGATTCAATGCGGATTCCATCCGGGAAAAAGCCGCAGCCTGGTTTTATGATGTCAAAGTTTCTTGTGCTTATCATGCAAACACCATCGACCGGAATGCGTTGGTATTATCAAAACCACTCGGTTTTAGCATTACTCATAAAGAAATTCTAAGCAAAAAACCTTTTTTATATGTAAATAATGCAAATCCCCAACTTGATACGTTTTTCCCCAAAAACCGCAACACAATTATTTTCGCTATTGGCTCAACCTGGGAAAGTAGAAATTACCCAATTGAAAAATTTGTAACTATTTCACAGAATTTATCTGCAAACTGCCTCACACTATGGGGCAATGAAGAAGAAAAGGCCAAAGCGGAATGGATGTCCAAGCAATGTGCTAATATTAAAGTGCTGCCAAAACTGGATTTGAATGATTTGAAGGCGGTGGTCGCCAAAGCAGATTTAGTGATAGGGAATGATACGGGACCAACCCATATCGCTTGGGGCTTAAACAAGCCTTCCATTACCATTTTTGGTCCAACCCCTGTAAGCAGGGTTTATCAAACAGATATTAATAAGGTAATAAAGTCCCACTCAATCGTTAATCCTTACAAGCTCAACAAGCAGGATTACTCGATAAGAGACATAGACGAACACGACATTATTGAACTAGCAAAATGCTTGTTAACTAACACACAACACACTAAAAAACAAAAACTTACATGACACAACAAGCTCAACCTTATCAGATTTTGCTCGGCATTCTTAAACAACGGGAAAAGTTATCCGCTTCGGAATTGAAGAAAGTCGAACGGGTACAAAAAACCTCCGTGGCAGAAAGCCTGCCGCAATTACTGGTAAAGCTAGGCTTATGTTCAGAACTAGATGTCGCCGATGCATTTGTTGAAGCAGGTCAGTTTGAGAAAGTTACGCCAGGGCAATATCCACTGGAAGCACAACTGCCTGAAAGTGTGTCTTTACGCTTTCTCAAGCAATATCACATTATTGGTTTGAGCCATGATGAGCAAACCATTACGGTTGCCATGATGGATCCCGAAGATGAATTCGTTGTTGATGCACTAAAGCTAGTAACAGGAAAAAATATCGTCGCCAAAGTGGGTTTGCTATCGGAAATAGATGCTGCGCTGGAAGTCCAATACGGTGAAGGCCGTTCGGCAATGGATAAAACCATCGACGACCTGAATGTGGACGACATCGGCGAGGAAGACCTGGAACACCTGAAAGACCTGGCGAGTGAAGCCCCCGTTATCAAGATGGTTAACCTGATTATGCAGCGGGCGATAGAAACACGTGCCTCGGACATCCACATTGAGCCTTTTGAACAATCATTGAAGGTTCGTTTGCGCGTAGATGGCGTATTAAAGGAGATTGATGCGCCTTCGGTTAAATCCACTGCCGCCGTTATCTCGCGTATCAAAATCATGGCAAAGCTAAACATTGCCGAACGGCGCTTGCCACAAGATGGTCGTATCAAAGTGCAAATGCTCGGTAAAGAACTGGATTTGCGGGTTTCAACGATACCCACCATGTACGGCGAAAGTGTGGTTATCCGTCTGCTCGATAAGGAAAATACCGTCTTTGATTTCGCTGCCCTGGGTTTTCAGGGACGGCATTTGCAACAGTTTATCGAAGTGCTGTCGCAACCACATGGCATTATCCTGATTACGGGCCCGACGGGTAGCGGTAAATCCACCACCATGTATGCGGCTTTAAAGCAGCTTAATACCTCAGAACGGAAAATTATCACCGTCGAAGATCCGGTGGAATACCAAATGGAAGGGGTTAACCAGATCCAAGCCAAACCACAGATTGGTCTGACCTTTGCCTCGGCTTTACGTTCCATCGTCCGCCAAGATCCCGATGTCATCATGATTGGTGAAATGCGCGATTTGGAAACGGCTCGGATCGCCGTGCAATCAGCACTTACCGGACATTTGGTGCTATCAACCCTACATACCAATGATGCCGCTGGCGGTGTCACCCGTTTGCTGGATATGGGGCTGGAAGAATACCTGCTTACCTCCACCGTAAACGGCATATTGGCGCAACGTCTGGTACGAAAACTTTGCCCCGATTGTAAAAAACCCCATCAGGCATCGCCTGAGCTGATTAAGGAATTGCGATTGCGCCGCTTTGTTCCTGATGGCGACATTACCTTATATAAGCCCGTGGGCTGCTCATCTTGTGGCGGCATGGGTTATCGTGGACGTATGGCGATTATCGAATTCCTGCAAATGACCGACCCCATCCGTAAATTAATCATGGCTCACGAGGAAGCTGGAGCTATCCAAAAACTTGCCGTTGAGGAAGGCATGACGACCATGTTTGAGAATGGGCTGACTAAAGCAATCCAAGGCACTACCACGATAGAAGAAGTCATGCGCGTGACTTCGGAAGCCTAAACGGAAACCTTAAATGCCATTGTTCAAATACAAAGCCATCAGCAGCACAGGTGAAACCGAAGAAAACATCCGTGATGCGTCCGACGAACAATCTTTGATAAAATCTTTACAATCAGAAGGTTATATACCAATAAGCATAACACCAGCCACCAGCCGATCTTTTTTAGGGCTGGGGCTGGGCGGAAAACAAAACAAGTTGTCGCAAAAAGACATCGGCCTGTTCACGAGCGAACTGGCGACTTTACTGGAATCGGGCTTGCCTTTGGACAAATCCTTATCGGTTTTGATCGACCTCACGGACGAGAATGAACGCCTCAGCAAACTCATCAGCAAAGTGCTGGAAAAAGTCAAAGGCGGTTCATCGCTGGCAGATGCTTTAGAGCGGCAAACCGGAATTTTCTCCAAGTTCTACCTGAACATGCTACGTGCGGGTGAAGCGGGCGGCAATTTAGGTGAGGTGCTGGCGCGTTTGTCAGAATACCTCGAACGCTCGCAGGAATTAAAAGACACCGTCAGCACGGCCTTAATCTATCCGGCAATCTTATTGGTGATGTCGCTGGCTTCCTTATTTGTGATGCTGACCTTCGTGGTGCCGCAATTCACGGAAATGTTTGAAAGTGCAGGCAAGGCTTTGCCCGTATCGACGCAAATCGTGGTCGGGCTGGCGGAATGGTTACAGAAATACTGGTGGATCTTGATTGGCGCGGTCATTTTCGCGTCCAGCTACATGAAATTTCAGATGGCAGACCCTATCCGAAAAAAAAAATGGGATGGCATTTTTTTGAAGCTCCCCTTGGCTGGCACCATCATCTTGCATAAGGAGACCGCAAATGTCAGCAGAACGCTGGGAACTTTATTGGGCAATGGCGTTTCCATACTGTCAGCTATGGTTATCGTGCGTGAAACGGTGGACAATCTGGTATTGGCGGATGCCATACAAGATGCCGAGATGCAATTAAAACAAGGCAAACACCTGTACGACGCATTGCACGAGAAGGGAATTTTCCCCAAAATGGCGATGCAAATGATAAAAATGGGCGAAGAAACCGGTCGCCTGGAAGAAATGTTGCTGCGTGTCGCCACGATTTATGACAAACAACTACGGGTGTCCATTGCACGGATGCTGGCACTGCTAGAACCCGCTTTAATCATCACTTTAGGACTTATGATTGCTGGCATAATCGTATCAATCTTGCTGGCGATATTGAGCGTTAACGATTTGGCTTTTTAACGGAAAACATTATGAAACAACACAAACACCGTAGACAAACAGGCTTTACCTTACTGGAATTACTCGTCGTATTGGGCATTATCGCCATGCTGGCTGGCTTGGTAGGCCCACAAGTCATGAAACACATGGGCGAATCCAAAGTCAAAGCGGCTAAAGTGCAAATCGAAGATCTTGCCCAAACCTTAGACATGTATAAGCTTGATGTCGGCGGCTACCCCACTTCGGAACAAGGCCTAAATGCCTTAATTGAAAACCCAGGCGACATACAACGCTGGAATGGCCCGTATTTACGGAAATCCAAAGTGCCGCTTGATCCTTGGCAACAGGAATACAAATATACGTCGCCCGGCGAACATGGCAAGTTTGATGTCTCTTCACTGGGTGCGGACGGCAAAGAAGGCGGCGAGGGCGAGGATAAAGACTTAAATAGCTGGGAATAATAGCTATTCTGCACAAAAGGTTTACGGAATTTTCATTCACCACGAAGGACACGAAGCTTTTCTATTGCTTTTTCATATTCTTCGTGGTGAATGAAATCTCCAAAGCTAATGATGCAATGCCTTCAAATCCAACCCATCAGCTTACGAAAAGGCGCAATAGTGTGTTATCCCAAGAACCTGCACTACTCCGAGGCTGATATTAAACACAGCTCAACAAAAATCCAGCGTTCCGGCTTTATTGCAGTTAGTTCCAGCAAAGGTTTCACCTTGCTGGAAATAATGTTAGTGCTGTTTATTGTTATTTTAGGGTTTGCCGCTATAGGACTCAATATTTCCTCTGGAAATGATGCAACAAAGCTCCAGTCTGCTGCCAGGGATATGGTATCTGCCTTGCGTTTTGCCAAAGGACAAGCACTCATTTCTCATGCAGAGACGACAGTAGCACTTGATCTTAACGAGAACACCTACACCGTTAGTGATCGGGATAAGGTGTACACCATCCCTGACACCATCGCCCTTACCGTCGTTACGGCACAAGAAGAACTGACCGGAAAAGGCTTGGCAAGTATCCGATTTTTCCCCGATGGCTCATCCAGTGGTGGCAGGATCAAACTGGAAATGAATTCAGCCATCTGGCAAATTGACATTAATTGGTTAACTGGGCAGATCGAACTTGAAGACAAGTAAGCTAAACAAGCAACAAGGCTTTTCGCTGCTGGAAATTCTGATTGCTTTTTCTATATTGGCAGTCTCCTTAGGCATCCTGCTAAAAATATTTTCGGGCGGTGTAAATACGGCAATGGTCGCTGAGGATTATACGATTGCTGTGCAAATCGCAGAATCGCTAATCGCTAAAACCGGATCGGAAATACCGTTAAAAGACCATCAAAGTAACGGTGATGAAAATGAAAAATATCATTGGTCGCTGACTATCAGTCCCTTTCTCCTGAGCGGCGAAGGCATTGACCCAAAAAATGCAGCCGCAGAACTTTATAAAATCAATGTGACGGTAAACTGGGGCGATGGCGAGAGCGATGACCGCCAAGTTAAGTTAACCACCTTAAAACTGGCAGGGAAAAGTAATGGCACATCGTAAAGCCAGTGCGGGTTTTACCCTGATTGAAGTCCTCATCGCCATGACCTTGCTCGGTATCATGGTCGTTTTACTGTTCACCAGCATGAAAATATGCGCGGATAGCTGGCAAAAAGGTGAAGACAAAATCACCCAAGTTAATGAAATAGCGGTCGTCTATCAATTTTTTCAACACCACATCAGCACAGCAAAACCGTTGTGGGATGATTTTACCGACGGCAACGAAGTATTTGCTTTTCAGGGCAAAAACCAGGAATTACAGTTTGTATCATCGTTTCCAGCCAGTGCCAAAAAATCAGGTTTACAACTTTTTTCGCTTAACTTAATCAATGAAGGCAAGGAGCAGCTTATTCAAGTCTCAATAAGACCCTTTTTCCCGTCAGCAGAAGGCGAAGAATGGCGCAAGGAAGAAGTGATCTTGCTCCGACACGTCAGCCGTTTTTCACTCAGCTATTATGCTTTAGACGAATCCCAAACTGAAGGTGTCTGGCAGGAAGATTGGCTGGAGCAGAATGTGCTACCCCGTTTGGTAAAAATCAAGATTGAGCGTGATGATGGCAACTTCTGGCCGGAAATAATTGTTGAATTAAAATCCAAGGGCTTACCTTCTGATTCTGATGACCAAACACTGGACGATGCAGACCAAAATGCCGAGGAATCTATCATTGAAGATCAGTAAGAATGCGCTTATTACCTCCACAACAGCCTATGGATAGGAAAAACCCCTATTCTCAGGTAAAATCCACGCCCAATGGCTTCGCCTTAGTGCTTGTTTTATGGGTATTAAGCTTGTTAACCATCATGGCAGGCAGCTTTGCCCTGACTATGCGCCGAGAATCAACCATTGTCGCCGGCATTAAAGACAATGCTGGGGCAATAGCTGCGGCAGAAGCGGGAATTGCGGTCGCCGAGATGATGTTGCTGCATCCCGAACAGAACAAGCGCTGGCGAGCCGATGGCAACCTTTACCAAGTGGATTTTGGCAGCACCCAAATCCGGCTACGACTGCTGTCAGAAGCAGGTAAAATAGATATTAATAAAGCCGGACTGCCCTTGTTACAAGGTCTAATGGCGCAAGCTCCCGCCGAGGAAGACCAGCAAGCCAAGCTGATCGGCGCAATTCTTGATTGGCGTGACCAAGACGACTTGGTGAATATAGATGGTGCAGAAAAAAAGGAATACCAGGATGCGGGATTAAAATATCAACCGCGCAACAAGCCTTTTCAAACGGTGGAAGAGCTACAAATGCTTTTAGGAATGGATGAACGTGTGTTCAATTGGCTTGAACCCATCATCACTGTTTACTCAGGACAAGCTCAGGTTAACCTTAAAGTTGCCTCAGCTAAAGTCTTGAATATCTTGCCAAGTTTGGATACTGGCTTGATAGAAACTTATCTTGCAACTAGACTTGAGAGTGCGAAAAACGATCTGCCAACGCCGGAATTTACCGCAAGCCTGACTGGCGGTGGTGGAGCGGGTGGCAATGAGACGGTAACAATCGTTTCTGAAGCGAAAATGGCAGATGAAACCAGCGCTTTAGTCACTGCTACCGTAATGCAATCGAATAGTGCTAACCAATTAGAATCGTCTGATGCCACTCAGTCAGAACCGTTTAAAGTTTTAAAGTGGCAGCGTAATCCTGGCAATGAAGAATCATTATTTACCGATGAAATGAGTGAATTATTAGTTAAACAATATGCCGAATCTGAACTCAGCGATTGAGCTGGATTTTAAAAAATTCTTCCGCTGGTGGAAACGTGAACTGAGTTTTTTAATCCCAGACAGGATTAAACAGCTTATAAGTGACCAACATGGCACGATTATTGTGCGCCCTGAAGGAAATCAGTTTATCTTGAGCTACTGGTTTGACTGGCGGGATGAGCCGCTTGCAACATTTGATCGGGACGAAACCGGAATAGCAAAATACCACGAACTGTTGGCTAACGACGAACGTTTGCAAAAAGCGGATCTGATTTTCCGCTTAACCAGAAAATACGCTATTCAAAAAGAACTTTCCCTGCCTGCTGCTGCCAAGGAAAACCTGCTCCAGGTAGTAACTTACGAACTATCACGGTATTCGCCATTTAGTGCCGAACATGCTTATTATGCCGTTAAAGCCCTGGATGTAACCAACGAACACGGACAACTCAGGGTTATGTTGATCCTTACTGCCAGAGAGGTGTTGGATACTTTTTACAGAGACCTCAAAACATTCGGTATGGTGCCGAAATTTGTGGATTACGAGGATTTCGCTAACGTTCTTGACCAAAGCGAAGAGCCTTACAATCTGTTACCCGAATGGTTGCGAGAGAAAACCGACAAGACGGCGCAGATGATTAATGCTGCTTTAGCAGGCTTGGTCGCATTGCTATTTGTGGTCGCGCTGGCATTACCGGTCTGGTTTGAATCGCGTTCCGTTAACGCGCTGCAAGAAAAAATTCATGCTATTGAAAAAGAAGCTAAAAGTATCAAAGCCTTACAAGCTGAAGTTGATGCATTAGTAGACGAAACTCAGCAATTGATCGACAAAAAAACCGAAAAACCGCCGGTTGTAGCCGTACTGGACACCCTGAGCAAACTGATAAAAGACGATACCTGGCTGGCTTATGGGCAGTATGCAAGCGGTCAACTGCAAGTGCAAGGTGAATCCCCCGCCGCTTCAACACTGATTTCGGTGTTGGAAGCCTCCGATGTGTTTGCCAACGCCAAGTTTGTATCGCCCGTTACCCGCGACAATGTCACCAAGCTGGAACGCTTTCAGATTACCGTTGATATTACTAAAGCTGGTGATATTACCAAGCCAGGAGGTAACGATGGAACTGAGCAATAATCCACAAGCGCAGCGTTGGCTGGCTGTTGGTCTTCTGGCGTTCGTCGTACTGCTAGTGGGTTTAATTATTATCGTACCTATCATCAGCAAAGGCTTGGAGCTGCATGAAACCAAAGATAACCTAGCGTTTACCCTAAAAAAATATGAGCAAATACTGGCTGGAAAAGATGCCATAGTCGGTAATATTTCAGCCATAAAACAACAGCATGAAGAACAAGGTTATTTTAATAATCAGGGTACTAGCGCCCTCGCCTCCGCACAAATGCAGGAGTTTATCAAACAAGCTATTGTGCAAGCAGGCGGACAGTTGAGCAGCACCCAAGTACTTCCGCCCAATACCAAGGATAAATTTAGCCGTATTACCGTCAGTGTCAGGATGACTGGCAATATCGAAGTGTTACGGGCTGTGCTGTATAAGCTCGAAACCTCCACGCCACTGATTGTTATCGACCAACTGGATATAAGACCGATGCGTAGTGTACGCAATCGGATGACTCGTCAGATTGAACCCAGCAATGGGCTGAACATCAATTTTCAGGCCATTGGTTTCATGAGGACTCAGACACAATGAACATCAAGTTGATTAAGTTCCTCGCCGCAATTTGCGCCGGCTTGTGTTTACTGATTGTGTGCGAGTGGCTATATGCCATTTATGCCCAAAATAGCTTACTTGAATCTGTGCAAGCCATTGATAAGAAAAATAAATTGGTCGCAGAATTGCCTTCAATTGAACTGACCAAACAGCCAGAATCTGCTTATATGGACTTGGTTACTAGTCCCTTATTCATCCAGGGTAGAAAACCCGTTAATGAACCTACGACTGCACCGATACCGGTATCGACAGCGACAGAAAACTTTAACTGGTCACTAGATGGGGTATACACCCAAAAGAATACCTTGTACGCCTTATTTAGTCGGACGACCACGAAAGTCCCTAAAGATAATTTCCGAAAAGTCACCAAAGATAACGATATTGATGGTTGGAAATTGACCGAGATACATAAGGATAAAGTCATCGTCAGCCAAGGTGGTAAGCAAAAGGAATTACCGCTGAGAAAATCCAAACCGAAAGATCCAGCAAAAAATGCTGTTGGATCACTGATTGCGCCGCCCGTACCCAATCAACTCGGGCAACCCTTGATACCCAATCAGCAACCCAACCAGCAACCCGAACCTGAGCCAATACCTGAACCAGAACCCGTAATTGAACATGAACTTATCCCCGATGAATCCAGTGACCCCTACTTCGAGAATAGTGATAATGAACAATTTCAGTAACCTTATCAAGCCTGTATGCCTAGTACTCTTGGGCTTAACGCTGTCAAGCTGTGAGCTTTTAGGTCCAAAACGAGCAGCAAAGATACCGCTTACGCCTGTACTCAAAGAGCAAGCAACAGACAATCTCGGTGACGGCGTTGCTTTTCAAGAGCTGCAAAACAAAACGCCGGTTAATGATGCCTTAAAGTCGAAGATCGAAATGTATCCGTCACGAGATCGATTTGCACCCAGAACCGAATCCCATAGACGAAGCAAGACCGGCGGACCCGGCACTTACAGCCTGAATTTTGATGATGCTGATTTGGGCGAGGTTGCTAAAGTTATTTTAAGCGACATCCTGGGGCAAAACTACATCATAAGCCCTAAAGTAACAGGCAAAGTCACCCTTAATACGACAGAACCACTCAGTAAAACTGAACTCTTGCCTACCTTGGAAATGGTCTTGAGTATGAACAATGCCGCCTTGGTCAAGGACGGCAAAATCTACCATATAGAACCTAAATCAGATGCCTTGTACAGCTCCACCATAGCTGGCGACAGCACCGGGTTTCAATCGCGGGTCATTCCTATACGTAATGTTGCCGCGCAGGAAATAGCCGACATTCTAAAACCCTTAGTACATGAAAAAACCATCCTTACTATTGATAACACCCGAAATACGATTGTGGTACAAGGAACCTCTGACGAATTGGCACGCGTCATGGACATGGTTAGCACGTTTGACATTGACGTGTTACGGGGACGGTCTTTTGCCCTGTTTCCACTCAACAATGTCGCACCAGAGCAAGTTATAGAAGAACTGGAAACCGTTTTTAATACTTCATCCGGCAAAGAAGATAGCGAGTTTTTCCGTTTTCTGCCTATTGAGCGCATGAATGCCGTATTGGCGATTACCCATCAAGCCAGTTACTTGCGTGATATTGAAAACTGGATTTACCGACTGGATAGAGCCAATACCGAAGCGGGTGGTGGTGTCAATGTGTATAAGGTACAACACATGGATGCCGAAGAATTGGCAAGTACACTCAACGAAATTTTTACGGGTGCGTCACCACGGGACAAATCCGCCAAAGTGGCCGCCGGAAAAAAATCGTCAGAAGTCAGTAATAAAGATTCTTTTGACAGCAATAACAGCCAAAAAACCAGTAAAACCTCGGTCAAACGTAAAAAAAGTTCGACTGGCAGTTCAGCGTCGGGTAGCGGTTCGGGTGGTGGATCAGGGGATAGCGACGTAAAAATTGTCGCTGATATAGCCAATAACTCCTTGATTATCCTTGCTACTCCTCAGGAATACGGCAAAATTCTCCCCGTTATCAAGCAATTGGATATTATGCCGTTGCAAGTTCTAATAGATGCAACAATAGTATCAGTAACCCTGTCAGATCAGTTGAAGTATGGTATATCTTGGTATCTAAAAAATGGCCCAGGTAATGATTCTATTGGGAGCAATAAAGCCGGTTCCGCCGCTTTAGGAACTGCCGCTGCCGCTGCCGCTGCCGCCGCCACAGGAGGATTGAGTACTGTTTATAGTTCGGGTTCCATAAAAGCGTTATTAGATGCACAATCTGACTTAAATAATATCAATGTTATTTCGTCACCTTCCCTAATGGTTTTAAATAATCAAGAGGCGACCATACATGTCGGTGATGAAATCTCCCTAAATACCGGATCCATCGGTAATCTTGCCAATCCCGACACAGGAAATCCAACCAACAACAGTAATATTCTTAATCAAAATTCGCAGCGTAAAACCGGATTAACGTTAACCGTTACTCCACGGGTAAACGCTAATGGTATGGTTATTATGGATATAGAACAAACTGTTGAGGACGTAGACGCTAATAATCGTACTGCTGGCAACAATCCTACTATTTTATCCAGAGAAATTAAGAGTTCTGTTGCTGTGCAAAGTGAAGAAACCCTAGTCTTGGGTGGGTTAATTAGAGACCAGAATTCGAGAACTAAAAATGGAATACCTTTTTTACATGAAATACCTTTCATAGGTTCTTTATTTGGCGGTACTTCCAAGAGCGAAAATAAAACGGAATTAGTCGTATTAATTACGCCTCGCGTAGTTAAAACAAAACAAGATGCCAGGATTGTGACCGATGAGTTCAAAAGAAAGCTGAGTGGAATCTACTACGATCCATCAAAACCAAGGAAAAAAACGGATTGGTGGACAACACGGGAATGGTAGCTGGGTTTCCGCCAAGCTCGAACTCAACCTACGGACACCCACCATTAATTTAATGGAAAATGGTGGGCAAAAAATAAAGCCGTTTGCCCAGTCTACGGAACTGTTATTTTTGGGCTATTAAAACGTCACAATATTCTCGCCATCGCTAACCAAGCAAATATCCGCAGGGCGCATGGCAAAAATACCCACAGCCACCACGCCAGTGATGTTGTTGATGGCTTGTTCCATTTTGATAGGCTCCATAATATTCAGGTTATGGACATCAATAATCTGATTGCCGTTGTCGGTGATACAACCTTCTCGCCACACGGGCTGACCACCTAATTTAACCATTTCCCGCGCCACGTAGCTACGCGCCATCGGAATTACCTCAATTGGCAGCGGAAACTTTCCCAACACGTCGACACGCTTAGAACCATCTGCGATACACACAAACTTTTTACTGGCTGCGGCTATAATTTTTTCCCGCGTCAGCGCCGCGCCGCCGCCTTTAATCAATTGCTTATGCGGCGTGATTTCATCAGCACCATCGACATAAACCTCAATCGTACCCACGGAATTCAAATCCAGCACGGGAATTCCAGCCTGCTTCAACAATAACGTAGTTGCCTCGGAGCTGGATACCGTACCTTCAATGTCGCCCTTCATATCCGCCAGATAGTTGATGAAATACTTTACTGTAGAACCTGTGCCTACACCAATAACAGGCACATCTTTGATATATTTCAATGCCGCTTGCGCCACTTTTTGTTTTAGTTCATCTTGTGTCATGAGTTTACCGTTGTTGTGATTAAAATTAGGGGGACTTACAAAACCACAGAAAGTACCCGTTGGAAAACAGGCAGTTATAATACCTCAGATATGAAGTTTCCTCAGCCGATTTTTTATCGCTTTTTTTCTATCAGATAAAAATTATGGGTAGTGGGTTAATCCTGTATTTTTTAATGACCTCATCGGCTTCATGCCTGTGAGTCGCGTGTATTTTGGAGTGACAAACCTAGGTTTGTCACTCCAAAATATCAAGTCACAGGTTTAACCCACTACCAAAATTATGAGTGCTTGTTGAATTGAACAATGCGTTAGTCTATTCGTTGGTTTAGCTGATGTTAAAGGTAATGCTAGCTCGCGCCTTAGCCTTAAACCACCATTCGAATAACATCTGCACCTAAAACCTCAAATTCGGGGTCGCTGGCCAGTAAAACCGCTTGCTCTTTGATAGCCAAGGCTGCGGCAAAGCAATCGGCGTAAGACATGGGATAAGTCGCTTTCAGCTTTACCGCTTGCCAAAATATTTCTTCGGTAAAGGCAATAATTTCAATGGGTAACAAGGATATTTCACCGCGTTTACGTTCAGCAACTGTCCAGCCAAATTGTTTGCCGATACGGTAAACCACTTCGCCGAGATTGATTTGATGCAGCAATACCCGCGCATCGCCACTGGCTGCACCAGCTAAAATCTCGGCAACACGTTCTGCTCCAGGCTCATCCTGTGCCAACCGTAAGAGAGCGCAGGCATCCAATACGTAAACCTGTTTAACCTCTGCCATCTTGGGCAACTTCATTGCGATGTTCTTCAATCATCTGATTTGCCAAAGAATCAGTTGTTTTCAAAGAACCCCGAAAAGCTAAAATAGGATCAGAAGGTAATAGGTATAACTCAAGGTGATCTCCGACTTCACGAATCTCAAGCGGCATACCGGGCTTGATCCCATAACGGTGGCGTATTTCTGCTGGGATAACAATTTGACCTTTGTTCAGGACATTCATGGTTTGCATGTTTAACTCTTTGAATATAGTTTAACTCTGTTAAAAAAGTTTAACATAAGCCTTAAAGTGTGCCACTAATATTTTCGGTCATTTAGCCGTTGGTATAAGAAATAACCAACAATCGCCAAAGTTAACCATATTGTCACCAACGGCCCGATAACGCCATCGTAGCTGCTGACCAAATAGAGATAATCAGAGTTGGGATTGATGTTGAATAGACTTTTGCTTAATTTAATCTGCCACACCCAACAGGCATGGCAGCCTATACATAGCCCTAAACTGACTTTCACCTGGGTTCTTAGCACACCCAAGAACACGCCAACTGCAAATAAGGCAAAAAATGCCGACAGGATTTCGGGGTTTAGCAAATGCGTAAAGGCTTCTCCCAGCAACGTAAAACCGCTGAACAAATTAAGTTCTTGAGTAGGGATTTGGGTTTTGCTGTCCAAGAAATGCAGGATGGCGTAATAAAATGCGCTGATTAAAATCGCCGCCCGGACGGACATTTTCTTGTTTAACCCTGTCAGTAAAATTCCCCTGAAAACAGGTTCTTCAAACAATGAAATGAGCAGCGCGAGCGATAATTCAATACCCAGTTTTTTGCTTACCCAGAAGAGTGTCCAGGGCTGGGACTCATCAATAATATTTACGCCAAGCAGGTAAAGTGCGATAAAAACAGGCATCAAGGTGATAAAACCCAAACCCACTCCTTGCAATAACTGTTTTATAAACACAGGTCTCACCGAAAAACCCAGATCAAATTTGCTTAAGCCCAGATAGTGCATCGCTGGGAAAATGCTCAACACCAAAAATAACTGGGTAGATTTCCTGATGATAGTCCGAAACGACAGTCCGTCATCCCATATCGACACCATAAAATAAGCCAGGATGCAGGCAAGGAAAGTGGCAGTTAACAATACCAACAGCGGCACACTAGCGTACAGAAGACTAAGTACTGAGGGCTGAGGACTGAAGGCTGTAGCGGATTTTTCTGTCATCTGTCTTCAGTCCCCTGTCCTGTGACACCAAAATCCCCCCATAACATCTGCACGGCGGCCAAGGCGGCGATGGCGGCAGTTTCCGTCCTTAATATCCGGCTTCCTAAGCGCACTGGGATAAATCCTGCCGTTTTGGCCGTGTTACGTTCCTGGTCGCTAAAGCCGCCTTCAGGCCCAGTTAATAAAGTCACTTTCATATCATCAGGTTGTAACTCTGCCAATGACTTTTCTGCGTAAGGATCAAGAAACACTTTTAAACCTTGTTGATTGCTTACCCAGTTTTGCAAAGTCGTTATCTCTGTTAATTCAGGTAACACAGTCCTGCCGCTTTGTTCCGCCGCATGTTGGGCGATTTTCTGCCAATGTAATGAGCGTTGCAGTTTTTTTTCGCCCTTGAACTGCACGACACAGCGTTCCGTTATTAGCGGTGTAATCTGGTTAACGCCCAATTCCACGGCTTTTTGTACCGATAAATCCATGCGGTCACCACGGGAAATCCCCAACCCTAAGGTAACTGACAATGGCGACTCTACGCTACGGTCATTCCAGGATTTAACCGCAACCAGCACAGTTTTTCGGCTGACTTCGCCAAGTACGCACACATATTCTCCGCCATTGCCGTTAAACAGGATAACCGCATCGTCTTTTTTTAGCCGCAGTACTGTCCTCACATAATGCCCGCTGTCATCATCCAGTTCGACCTGCTCGTTCAGTGCAAGTGGCAAATCAACATATAGCCTGGAGACCCGCATATCAATCCCTTACCGCTTGCTGAATGCCATCCCAGGCCACTTCAGCCATTAACCGCAATTCGTCTTCGTTAATGATATAAGGTGGCATAAAATAAATGACATTGCCCAACGGACGTAATAACACCCCTTTGGATAGCGCATATTGATAAACCCGTAAGCCGCGCCGTTCCTGCCAAGGATAAGGTTCTTTTGTGCGTTTATTTTTTACCATTTCAATCGCCACTATCATGCCCGTTTGCCGTACTTCGGCAACGTGTGGATGGTCATGGAATTGTGCTGCCACTGTTGCCAGTGTCTTTGCCAAGGTTTGGTTTTTTGCAATGATGTCCTGCTGCTGAAAAATCTCCAGCGTTGCAAGCGCAGCCCTACATGCCAGCGCGTTACCGGTATAACTGTGGGAATGTAAAAATGCAGTCAACTTTTGATAATCATCATAAAACGCCTGATAAATGTCATTGGTCGTCAATACCGCAGACAAGGCCAAATAGCCGCCCGTCAAACCCTTAGATAAACACATAAAGTCGGGGGTGATTGCCGCTTGTTCGCAGGCAAATAAGGTTCCGGTACGACCAAAACCGACAGCGATTTCATCCGCAATAAGATGTACATCATATTTATCGCAAGCCTCGCGCAGTAATTTTAAGTATACGGGGTCGTACATCCTCATATTACCGGCACATTGCACTAAAGGCTCGATAATCACGGCACAAACCGTATCGGCGTGATCCTGTAAGGTATTCTCCATAAGTGCAAAACGGCGCGAGGAATACTCCGCCCAGGATTCGCCGGGTTCACGGTAATAGCAATCTGGCCCAGAGACGGTAATCACGTCCATCAATAACGGCGCATAGGTCTCCTTATACAACGGCACATTGCCGACCGCCAACGCGCCCAAGGTTTCGCCGTGGTAGCTATTTTCCAGCGTGATGAATTTGGTTTTTTGGGTTTGACCCGATTCGTTCGATTGATTCCGCCAATAGTGGAAACTCATTTTGAGAGCGACTTCCACCGCTGCTGAACCATTGTCGGCATAAAAGCAACGGTTAAGCCCTTCGGGCGTTATTTCCACCAGTTTTTCCGCCAGCTTGATAGCGGATTCATGAGTAAAACCCGCAAAAATGACGTGTTCGAGCGTATCAAGTTGGTCTTTTAGCGCCGCATTGATCGTGGGATTGGCATGTCCAAACAGATTTACCCACCAGGAACTGATAGCATCCAGATAACGGTTGCCATCGAAATCTTCCAGCCAAACGCCTTGCCCTTTTTTGATAGGAATGATCGGGAAGGTCTCGTGGTCTTTCATTTGTGTGCAAGGATGCCACAAAACGGAAAGGTCACGATTGGAGAAAGAATGGTTGGTCATGGGCAATGCACTAAGCTGTAGTCACAACATTCGTTCACAATGCGGTTTGGTGACTCTGGTTTCTTAGCACACAAAACAGGAGCTGAGGATTGTAAGGCAGATGCCGACTTATCGCCGCAAACTTTCTAAAATCGCCAACGTAGGTGCGGATTGGTTCATGGTATAAAAATGCAGCCCTGGCGCACCACCATCCAATAATCGCTGGCAAAGATTACTGACCAAATCCAGACCGAAAGCTTGTATAGACGCACGGTCGTCACCAAAATCGACCAAGCGTTTGCGTAACCAGCGGGGAATGTCCGCGCCGCACATTTCTGAAAAGCGGAATAACTGGGCATATTGGGTTATCGGCATTATTCCAGGCACGATGGGGATGGTTATGCCATTCTTTTCGCACAGATCGACGAAATAGAAATACGCTTCGGCATTGTAAAAATACTGAGTGATCGCCGCATTTGCGCCCACTTCAACCTTACGTTTGAAGTTTTTGAAATCTTCTGTTGCGCTGGGAGCTTGGGGATGCACTTCGGGGTAAGCTGCGACATGGATTTGGAAATCATCGCCTGTTTCCTGGCGGATAAATGCCACAAGTTCGTTGGCATAACGAAATTCCCCCGCCGACATCATGCCGGAGGGCAAATCACCACGCAAGGCGACGATCCTTGATATGCCATGTTCCTGGTAGCTTTTCAGGATAGCCCTTATGTTTTCCTTGGTCGAAGCCACGCAGGATAAATGCGGCGCGGCGGCTATACCTTTCTGCTGTATATCAACAACGGTGTCAAAGGTTTTATCACGGGTCGTACCGCCAGCACCAAAGGTGACTGAGAAGAATTCGGGATTTAATACCGCCAACTTACTGTGTACCAATTGTAAGTTAGCAGTACCTTCGTCAGTCTTTGGAGGATAAAACTCAAAGCTGAATTGTTGCGGATGATTTTGTTGTGATTGCATCAGTATCTGTAGGCTGGGTTAGCGTAGCGTAACCCAGCAATAATGCTGCAAAATGCTGGGTTACGCTACACTAACCCAGCCTACTATTATGAATACTAATTAATAACGGTAATGATCTGCTTTATATGGACCTTCAATCGGAACATTAATGTAATCTGCTTGCTTCTCAGTCAACACGGTAAGATTCACACCCAATTGTTCCAGATGCGATCTTGCTACTTTTTCATCCAATTTTTTAGGCAGGATATAGACTTTATTTTCGTAACTCTTAGCATTTTGCCACAATTCCATTTGCGCTAATACTTGGTTGCAGAAGGAGTTGGACATGACGAAGCTAGGATGTCCAGTTGCACAGCCTAAATTCACTAAACGACCTTCTGCCAAAATAATCAAGCGCTTACCATCAGGAAAAATGACATGGTCAACCTGTGGTTTGATGTTTTCCCAAGTGTATTGACGCAACGATGAGATCTCAATTTCAGAGTCAAAGTGACCAATATTACAAACGATTGCTTGGTTTCTCATAACAAGCAAATGTTTATGGGTAATTACGTTGAAATTGCCAGTTGCGCTAACAAATATGTTTGCAAGTGGTGCAGCATCTTCCATCGTGACCACACGGAAACCTTCCATTGCGGCTTGTAAAGCGCAGATCGGGTCGATTTCGGTAATCCAAACGGTTGCACCTAAGCCACGCAAGGATTGTGCGCAACCTTTACCGACATCGCCATAACCGCAGACGACAGCGATTTTTCCGGCGATCATGACATCTGTCGCACGCTTGATGCCATCGACCAGAGACTCACGGCAACCGTACAGGTTATCGAATTTGGATTTAGTGACTGAATCATTGACGTTAAAGGCAGGGACTTTCAAGGTATTTTTGGCAACCCGTTCATACAAGCGCAAAACACCTGTGGTGGTTTCTTCCGACAAACCTTTGACTTCCGCCATCAGTTCGGGGAATTTATCGTGCATCATGTTGGTCAGGTCGCCACCATCGTCCAGGATCATATTAGGCCGCCAGCCATTTGGTCCGATAATGGTTTGTTCAATACACCAGTCAGCTTCGGCTTCGGTTTCGCCTTTCCAGGCAAATACAGGAATACCCGCCGCAGCAATAGCAGCAGCAGCATGGTCTTGGGTCGAGAAAATATTGCAGGACGACCAACGTATTTCTGCACCTAATGCTGTCAGAGTCTCGATTAACACGGCGGTTTGGATGGTCATGTGCAAGCAACCAGCAATACGTGCGCCTATCAAGGGTTTTGCCGCACCGAATTCCCTACGCAAGGCCATCAAACCTGGCATTTCGGTTTCGGCGATATTGATTTCTTTACGTCCCCAATCGGCTAGGGCAATATCGGCTACTTTGTAATCGTTTTGGCTCATTTGAGTTCCTGAAGTCATTGTGTATATTGGGTCGTTGAATTAAATGCCAGCGGCATCTTTTAATACTTCGATTTTGTCAGTTTTTTCCCAACTGAAGGTGCTTTCCGTGCGCCCAAAGTGGCCGTAAGAAGCTGTCGGTTGGTAAATAGGTTTCAGTAAGTCCAACATGGCGATCAAACCTTTAGGTCTGAGATCAAAATGTTCTCGCACGATTTGCACTAATCTGTCTTCCGTCAATTTGCCTGTGCCGAAGGTTTCAACGGCTATTGAAGTCGGCTCTGCAACACCAATCGCATAAGATACTTGGATCTCACAACGATCCGCCAAACCTGCCGCGACTATATTTTTTGCCACATACCGTGCCATATAAGCGGCTGAACGGTCTACTTTTGAAGGATCTTTGCCGGAGAACGCGCCGCCACCGTGCCTTGCCATACCACCATAAGAATCTACGATAATTTTACGACCCGTCAAGCCACAATCGCCCACAGGACCGCCAATAATGAATTGACCCGTTGGATTAATGAAGTATTTGGTATCTTTATGCAGCCATTCTTTAGGCAAAACGGGTAGAATAATTTCATCCATTACTGCTTCATGCAGGGCTTTTGTGCTGATGTCTGGCGAATGCTGGGTCGATAACACCACAGCATCAATCGCTACCGGTATGTTGTTTTCGTAGCGGAATGTAATCTGGCTTTTTGCATCAGGACGTAGCCAAGGCAAGGTCTTGTTTTTGCGGACTTCGGCTTGGCGTTTGACTAATAAATGAGAATATGTAATAGGGGCTGGCATCAAAACGTCGGTTTCATTACTTGCGTAACCAAACATCAAGCCTTGGTCACCCGCACCTTGTTCGTGGTTTTCACCTTCATCCACACCCATCGCAATGTCTTCTGATTGTTTGCCGATTGCATTCAATACCGCACAGCTTTTGCCATCGAAACCAATATCGCCATTGTCGTAGCCTATATCGCAGACGACTTTTCTGACCAGTTCTTCCATATCCACCAAAGCATCGGTAGTAACTTCACCTGCTAAAACTACCATGCCGGTTTTGACTAAGGTTTCACAAGCCACACGGGAGCGAGGATCTTGCGCCAACAAGGCATCAAGTATGGCATCAGAAATTTGGTCAGCAACCTTATCTGGATGTCCTTCTGAAACAGATTCTGATGTAAATATGAAGTTATTGCTCACAATACCACCTTTGTTAATAGTAAACTTGAATAGCCAAAAGGCTGCACAGGCAGCCTCTATGTACTTAATGGTGGGCCCTGTAGGACTTGAACCTACGACCTGCCGATTATGAGTCGGATGCTCTAACCAACTGAGCTAAGGGCCCTGTGTTTATTTAAATGAAGCTATTCACCATCCAAAAAGCATCTTAATTGCTCTGATCTGGACGGATGCCGTAGCTTCCTTAAGGCTTTCGCCTCGATTTGACGGATGCGCTCACGGGTGACATCAAACTGCTTGCCGACTTCTTCAAGCGTATGATCGGTGTTCATATTGATGCCAAAGCGCATACGCAGAACTTTTGCTTCCCTTGCAGTCAATCCAGCCAACACATTCTGGGTGGATTCACGCAAGCCCGCAATAGTCGCCGCTTCAATTGGGGACAACACCCTTGAATCTTCAATAAAATCGCCCAAATGCGAATCTTCATCATCACCAATCGGGGTTTCCATGGAGATAGGCTCTTTGGCGATCTTTAACACCTTACGGACTTTGTCTTCCGGCATTTCCATACGCACTGCCAGTTCTTCGGGTGTTGCTTCACGACCTAATTCCTGGAGAATCTGCCTTGAAATCCGGTTCAACTTGTTGATGGTTTCTATCATGTGGACTGGGATACGAATCGTCCGCGCTTGATCGGCAATGGAGCGGGTGATCGCCTGCCTGATCCACCAAGTAGCATAAGTGGAAAACTTGTAGCCACGGCGGTACTCAAATTTATCGACCGCTTTCATCAAGCCAATATTGCCTTCTTGAATTAAATCAAGGAACTGCAAGCCACGATTGGTATATTTTTTCGCAATGGAGATAACCAAACGCAAATTGGCTTCGATCATTTCCTTTTTGGCGCGTCTAGCTTTTGCCTCGCCAATCGAAATGCGGCGGTTAATGTCTTTTAAACCACCAATGGTCAGCCCAAAGTTAACTTCAATCTCAGCTAATACTTTCCGAGCTTTACGTAACTCTTTCTCATACTCCTTTAAAACTGCCGAATACGGGTTATTCTTGTCAAAATACTGCTCTAGCCAGTCCGCGCGAGTTTCATTATTTGTATAAGCAGCAATAAACTCCAGACGGGGCATTTTTGCTTTTTTCACAAATATATCATGGATCACTCTTTCCTGTTCACGTACGGAAGCGACTCCATCAGGAATAATGGCTGTGAGTTTTTTCAGGTATTGTGGCGCCCATTTCAGCTCGATAAACAAGCCGGCGAGTGTTTCAAATGCGTTTTCCGTCTGCTCACTGACATAGCCATATTCACTAATAGCCGATGAAGCTGCTTTCAGTTGCTCTCTGAGTTGGTCAATTTTTTCTTTAACTTCATCTAAATTGAGTCCTTTTACATCTTCTTCAGGGCTGGCTACTTCAGCACCTTCTAAACCTTCAACGGCTTCAATAGAAGCCGGACTAATCAATAAGTCCTCAGGTTCGCTTAAGTCAGTAAAGCCCACAATCATGTCTGACAGTCTAATGCTGCTTTCTTCTTCAGAAATGGAATCAAATGATTGCAAAACATCTTCAACAACCACGCAAGACCGAGAAATAGCCTTAACAAGCTGTTGATTGCCTTCTTCAATGCGTTTGGCAATTTTTAATTCATCAGCGCGGGTTAACAACTCAACGGAACCCATTTCGCGCATATACATGCGTACGGGATCGGTCGTACGCCCAAATTCGCTATCGACAGAAGCTAAAGCGGCAACCTCTTCGGCATCTTCATCGTCAGTAGTAACCGTAGCAGAATCGGTAATCAGAGAGTCTTCATCAGGCGCAGCTTCGTAAACCTGGATACCTAAATCGTTTATGGTGCCAATGAATTCTTCGATTTGCTCAGGATCGGAAATATCACTGGGCAAGTGATCGTTCACCTCAGCATAAGTCAGGTATCCCTGCGCTTTGCCTTTGGCTATCAATTGCCTGAGTTGAGAATGTTGGTCTTGACTCATATTTTTCCCATGCCTTACTTTGGTTTAACCTGACTGAAATCAACCGCCAATTGTACTATAAAATTTGTTATATTGCACCGCTATGTTTAATAACCAAGAGCTTACGCAATAATTCCTTTTCGTCCTGATTCAAGCCATTGTCCTTCCCTTTTGCCAGCAATCCATCAAGACAAGCTTCTCTGGCTTGAGCTAGTAACCTATCCAAAGCATCACTAAATTCATTTTCCACGCCTTCCGCCTCGACATTTTGCCCCGAAGTCAGCAAACCCAATGAGGCTAGATCTTTAATAATTTTTTCATCAGGATGATTTCGGTAATGTTCAAGTAATACCGCAGTATTGGCTGGTTTTATTCTCAAAACCACCGCCAGAATATCTCTGAACAATTGAATACCAGAAAATTCCAGTCCATCCCAAATAATTTCCTTCTGCTCGACCTTGCTGATGAGTTCTGGATGCTGCACCAGTAAGGCAATGATTAGCCGTGGCAACGATGGCAAACGCCGTTCATGGGGTCGATTGCCTATTGATTTGGGATTAAGTCTAGCTGGATTTCCTGAAACATCCAGCAAACTTGATCGGGTTAATTCATTCAATCTGACAAACATCATGTCTCGAAACACACTTAATGGCAGCCTCTCTAAGTAAGGCTTTGCTTTATTTATCAATTGTGACCGACCTTCCATTTCGTCAAGCTTAAGGTCGCTAGCTAACGTGCTAAAAAAATAATCCGATAAGGGTTGAGATTGCTGTACGCGCTCGGCAAAACCCTCCGCACCTTCTTCACGCACCAGCGAATCAGGGTCATGGTTCTGCGGCAGCAACATGATGCGGACTTGCCGACCATCTTTAAGTGCGCCGAATGCCGACTCCATTGCACGCCAAGCGGCATCACGTCCGGCTTTATCGCCGTCAAAGCAAAATACCAGTTCGGATGAAAACCGGAATAATAAATCGAGATGGGCTTGCGATGTCGCAGTTCCCAAGGTTGCTACGGAATAGTGAATTCCACTTCCCGCCAAGGCGATAACATCCATATAGCCTTCAACGATGAGAATCCGTTTGGGCTTAGCTTCTTTACGGAGCAACTCGAAGAGGCCATAGACCTCTTTGCCTTTTTGAAAGACTGGTGTTTCCGGTGAATTCAAGTACTTAGGCATTGAATCATCCAATACCCGCCCACCAAAACCGACAATTCGACCGCGCTTGTCCCTAATAGGGTACATAACGCGCCCACGAAAGCGGTCATACGCCCTACCATCCTTATCAATCAACAGTCCTGCTTGGATTAGCTGGTTTTGATCAAAACGATTAGCTAATGCCTGCCATTCATCGGGCGCGTAGCCAAGCATGAATTCCTTGGCACAATCGTCATTAACGCCCCTGGATTTTAGATAGCTAACGGCTTTTTTTCCGGCTTCGTCGGTTCTAAGGCATTTCACGTAGTAAGCCGCCACTTGTTCCAGTAGCTGATATTGGTCGCTGATGTTTTCTGGTTTTTGTGTAGTTCCTTTAAAATCAACCGCTTCCCTAACCACGTCAACACCCGCAAAAGTAGCGAGGTCTTCGACGGCTTCGACAAAATCCAAATGGCTGAAATCCATCAAAAAACCAATAGCATTGCCACTTGCGCCGCAACCGAAGCAATGAAAAAACTGTTTGTTGCGGTTGACTGAAAAACTAGGCGTTTTCTCGGAATGAAACGGACACCGAGCGACGTAGTTCGCGCCGGTTTTCTTAAGTGGAACGTGGGAATCGATTAAATCGACAATATCAACCCTGGTCAGCAGGTCGTCGATAAAATGCTTGGGAATCCTGCCGGACATCGCCAGAGCGGGATGCTTAGTTGGGGAACGCGGCCTTGATTTTGGCGCTGACAACTGCCATATCGGCGCGTCCTTGCATTTTTCCTTTGAGCAATGCCATCACTTTGCCCATATCTTTCACTGATTCCGCGCCGGATTCGGCAACGGCGGCATTCACCATGCCATCAATTTCGGCTTCGGTAAGGGCTTGCGGCATAAAATCCTGGATCACCAGCACCTCTGCTTCCTCAATGGCGACCAAATCCGTTCTACCGGCATCAGAAAATAGCCGGATGGACTCACGGCGCTGCTTCATCATCTTGTCCAGCACTTGAAGGGTTCGCGCATCGTCCAGCGTGATGCGTTCATCGACCTCAACCTGCTTGACAGCAGCCAGCATTAACCGGATGACTTGCAACCTAGCTTTCGCGCCCCCTTTCATGGAGACCTTCATATCGTCCTTGATACGGTCTGTTAGCAAGCCTGTCATAGTTCTGATTTACAGTACGGGACGACCACGACGCAAGTTTTTGAGTGCGTAACGCTCACGCGCTAGCTTTTTCAAATGGCGTTTAACCGCAGCAGCACCTTTACGTTTACGCTCTGAGGTAGGTTTTTCATAGAATTCACGGCGACGCACTTCCGCCAACACACCAGCCTTCTCACATGCACGTTTGAAGCGGCGAATAGCGATATCGAAGGGCTCATTTTCTTTAATTTTGACTGACGGCATAGCTTTCCATTATGTTAATATTTGAATGAAACGGTTTTTAAGCGCGGCATTTGTGCCCACGCAATAAAAAGAACCGTTGATTATAACCCTATCTTTTATTTTTTCAAAAACTCAATGTATGTTTTAGGGATAGAAACCTCTTGCGATGACACCGGCGTTGCCATTTATCACTCCGAACACGGGCTGATTAGCCACCATTTATACAGCCAAACTGCCATGCACAACGAATACGGCGGTGTAGTGCCGGAGTTGGCATCCCGCGACCATATCCGCAAATTAATTCCGCTAATCAAGCAAACCTTACAAGAAAGCCGTCTGCAAAAAAGCGCTATTGACGGTATAGCGTACACTGCAGGCCCAGGTTTGATGGGGGCTTTGCTGGTCGGAGCAGCCACTGCGAGAAGCCTTGCTTGGGCTTGGGGAATACCCGCAATAGCCGTACATCACATGGAAGGCCATCTACTCGCGCCCATGTTGGAAGCTTATCCGCCGCCATATCCCTTTGTTGCACTATTAATATCTGGTGGACATACCTTGTTAGTGCAGGTCGAAGGCGTAGGTCGTTATCAATTATTAGGTGAATCACTGGATGATGCCGCTGGTGAAGCCTTTGATAAGACTGCAAAAATGCTAGGCTTAGGCTATCCCGGTGGGCCGAAATTATCTAAACTTGCCGAACAAGGTGAGCAAGTTTATAAATTTCCACGTCCCATGACAGACAGGCCAGGGCTGGATTTCAGTTTTAGCGGACTAAAGACCTTTACGCTTAACACCTTCAACAAAAGCCAAAAAACCGAGCAAGACAAAGCCGACATCGCTTACGCCTTCCAACAAGCCGTTGCCGAAACCCTCAGCATCAAGTGCAAACGCGCAATCCGGCAAACTGGCATTAAAAGATTAGTGGTGGCTGGCGGCGTTAGTGCAAATAAGCAAATTCGTGCTGCTTTAAGTGAAATGGCGGCATTGGAAAAAAGCGAAATCTATTTCCCCAGATCAGAATTTTGCACCGACAACGGTGCAATGATTGCTTATGCGGGTTGTCAGCGCTTAGTAAGAGGTGAACAGCAGAACCTTGAAATAGTCGCCAGACCGCGCTGGCCGATTAGTGAATTGATCTAAAGCTTTGGCTATTCTTCCCCAGCCAACAACCGCTGTATATTGCTTTTGTGCCGGAACAGCAAAAACACCATCATCACCATAGCCGCACCAACAATAACCTTATCACCCAAAATAAACCAAGCATAAACCGGCGATAACACCGAGGCGGTAAGCGCAGACAGCGATGAAATCTTCCGTAATTTATAAACCAACAGCCAAGTGCCGATAACAGCCAATCCCAAAACCCAAGAAAACCCCAGCAAAACCCCTAAGGAAGTGGCAACGCCTTTACCGCCTTTAAGCCCAAAAAATATGGGATAAAGGTGACCGAAAAATGCAGCCAGGCCGGTCATAGCCAAAATAATCGGTGTCACACCCAATAAATTCGCCAGATAGGCAGGGATAAAACCTTTTAGCATATCCCCCAGCAAAGTGATCGCCGCCGCTTTTTTGCCACCAATCCGCATCACATTGGTGGCACCTGGATTACCAGAACCTTGCCCTCGAGGATCGGGCAAACCCATTATGCGGCAGGTAATAATCGCACAAGAAACTGAACCCAATAAATACGCCGCAGGAATTACCAACCACTCAAACATTAACCACCTTCCATCCAAAACTTGTAACTACTGTTCATATCCCCGATACTTACCGCTTCAAAACGGCACATCATAACCGGAAATTACTATGGACATTATATTTTTAGGCGGGCTTCAAATCGAGACTATTATCGGTATTTTCGACTGGGAACGGGAAACCAAACAAACAGTCATATTGGACATAGAAATGGCTTACGACATCCAAAAAGCCGCCGTAACCGACGATATTGCATTCACCTTAGATTATAAGGCAGTATCCAAACGGATTATCGCTTTCGTCGAAGCCAGTAATTATTTTCTGGTGGAGCGGCTGACAGTGGAAATTGCCGACATTATTATCAATGAATTCAATGTGCCTTGGGTAAAAGTGACCCTGAACAAAAAAGGCGCGATCCGTGGTGCCAGCGATGTCGGTATTATTGTTGAACGAGGGCGTAAGTAACATGCCAACCGGATATATCAGCATTGGCAGCAACATCGACAAGGAAAAACACATTCCTGCCAGCATCAAAGCCCTGACTGGACTTTATGGTCGGCTTACCTTATCCAGTATCTACGAATCTGAATCCATGGGTTTTACAGGCGATGCGTTTTATAACTTGGTCGCAGCCTTTGAATCGAACCTAGATATTAAGAAAATCGTCGATCAATTACGACAAATCGAACTGGACAATGGTCGCAACCGCGACTGTAAAAAGTTTTCCGCACGAACGCTGGATTTAGACCTTGTACTCTATGGTGACGTGATTATCAACGAAGGTCGCATCCAAATACCGCGCGACGAAATCGAAAAATATGCCTTTGTGTTGGAACCGTTGGCAGAAATTGCGGGACATTTACGACATCCTGTCACGCAGATGCGCTATGCAGAATTATGGGAAATATTTGATAAAAGTGATTTAAAACAACATCGTGTGATGCCTGTTTGGTAGCAAGGTAGGGCGGTAAGGAAACAAAGGTGACCACATCTCCCGCCCCGCCCTCATGACACGAAACCTACAACTCACCCATATTGAGGTTTTTTGCGGTTGATTCTCAGCAAGCCCATTAAGCTCGGGGCGAACAACCAAAACGCAGCAGGAACGGGTACTTCGTTATGACCGCCGCCCCAGTCGCCATCATGACCACCCTGTCCGTCATGATCGCCATGCCCATAATCATGATCGTCTTCCTCATTTCTGCACATTCTCAAATAGACGTTATGGTTATGATGATGGTTTCCTACCAGTTCCTTGATGCGGTCATCAAAATCGTATCGATTGTCTTCGTGGTAAGAACCACCGTGACCGGGCTTCTCGTTCAGTCCATGTTGTGCGTATGAATCATCGTGATCCATACCCTTCGTTGCCGCATAAGTGAAAGATCCATAACTAACAAATACGGGTACAGCCAATACCATATATCTCAATTTCATAATTTTCTCCCTTAAAATTAACCTGTCTAGTAGTGTCAAGGTGATTCTTAACTGGGCATCAGACTGCGCCCCTGTCCAAGAATCAAGCTTAGGGCTAATTATGAAGAGATGATGATTAAAAAATGATTAAGCGCGTCAGCTAAAATAAAAATAGTTTGATACGAATCGTTATGGCTTGGCAGGTTTCAGTGGGTGGTTAAAGCGGCAATATGTTAAAACACTTAGTGACGGGTTAACATAACCCGTCACGCGGGAGTACAAACCTTGGTTTGCACTCCGGCATTCGCTGTTTATAAGGATTCAAAAAACATGTTTTTTGACTCCGTATTTCTTAACTGTGGGTATCTATTAAAACTACTTCAACAACCCCTGTAACAACCCATTCAATTTATGCACAAACGCCGCAGGATCGTCTAATTGTCCGCCTTCGCTCAAGATTGCTTGGTCAAATAGGATATGGGTCAAATCGGCAAAACGTTCATCATCTTGCTCAATCTTTAGTCTTGCCACTAAAGCATGGTTTGGGTTGATTTCAAAGATCGGCTTTCTGTTCATACCCATGCCCATACCCTGCCCGGCTTCCTTCATGATCCGCTCCATGTTCAGGCTCATGCCGTAAACGTCGGCAACCACACAAGCAGGGGAGTCGGTCAGGCGTTGGCTTAATTTGACTTCGCTGACTTTATCGCCCAATACGTCTTTGATTTGCTTGATGACTGCCTCGAAATCTTTGCTGACTTCTTCCTGTTCTTTTTTGGCTTCTTCATCATCCGGCGTACCTAAGTCCAGGTCGCCTTTAGCAACCGATTGCAAATGCTTACCGTCAAATTCTTCTAAGTGGGAGATCAACCACTCGTCAATTCGGTCAGATAGCAACAAGACTTCGATGCCTTTTTTGCGGAATATCTCCAGATGTGGGCTTTTTTTGGCGGCGGCAAACGTTTCTGCTGTTACGTAATATATTTTGTCCTGACCTTCCTGCATCCGGCTGACGTACTCTTCCAAAGTAACTTCTTGCTTGTCGGTATCGGCTTTGGTCGAGGCAAAACGTAGCAATTTGGCGATGCGCTCTTTATTGCCATGATCTTCAATCGGGCCTTCTTTCAGCACTTGCCCAAATTCCGCCCAGAATTTTTCATATTTTTCAGGCTCATTCTTGGCAACACCTTCCAACATGCCCAGCACCTTTTTGACTGCGCCAGATTTGATGGTGCTAAGTTGTTTGCTTTGCTGCAAGATTTCCCGCGATACGTTCAATGGTAGCGAGCCAGCATCAACTATTCCGCGTATAAAACGCAGGTAACGCGGCATGAGTTGTTCCGCATCATCCATGATGAAGATTTTACGCACATACAGTTTTACGCCGTGCTTAGTGTTTCTGTCCCACAGGTCGAACGGCGCACGGCTTGGCACGTAGAGCAACAAAGTGAATTCATTCGTGCCTTCTACCTTGCTATGAACATGTACGAGCGGATCTTGCCAATCGTGGCTGACGTGCTTGTAGAATTCGTTGTAGTCCTCGTCTTTTATGTCCTGACGGGCTTTCATCCATAAGGCCGAGGCGCTATTGACGGTTTCATCTTCGGGTTCTGGCGGGGTTTTCTCTTTGAGTTCAGCTTCCTCGCCGTCCTTTTCTTCCTCTTCCTCCTCATAAGTCGGCATGACCTCTTTAGTCATGATAATCGGAATAGAAATGTGGTCGGAAAATTTTCGTACGATGGAACGTAATCTGTAGCTATCCAAAAATTCAACTTCGGATTCTTTAAGATGCAAGACTATTTCCGTCCCACGCTGTTCCTTGGTCACAGTTTCCAGTGTGTATTCGCCTTCTCCAGCCGATTCCCAACGTGCGGCTTCGTCTTTGCTGGCACCTGCTTTACGTGTGGTCAGCGTAACTTTATCGGCGACGATAAAAGATGAATAAAAGCCCACACCAAATTGACCAATCAATTCGCTATCTTTGGCTTGTTCGCCAGTTAGCTTTTCAAAAAACTGTTTAGTGCCGGATTTAGCAATCGTGCCGATGTGTTCCTGCACTTCGTCGCGGGTCATACCGATGCCGTTGTCGATGATGGTAATAGTGCGTTTTTCTTTATCGAACGCCAGACGAATTTTTAATTCACTGTCGCCTTCGTAAAGGTCGTCATTGGATAACGCCTCAAAACGCAGCTTATCAGCCGCATCTGAGCTATTAGAAATCAACTCGCGCAGAAAAATTTCCTTGTTGCTGTACAAGGAATGGATCATCAGATGTAAGAGGTGTTTGACTTCGGTTTCAAAACCTAAGGTTTGTTTTTTTGCTTTGGCAGACATTTTTGTATTCCTAAAAATAAGATGAACTTAACTACGCTTGATTTAAGGGCAGAATTTATTTTTTCAAGGGTAACTGGGATTTAGCTTTAGACTCTTTCCCATGCTGAAGAGTACTGCCCACAGTTAAGCGTTGAGACATCGTTAACTTGGCGTGCAAACCTAGGTTTGCGCGTCGACATGCACTGTTTATAAGGGATCAAAAAACATGTTTTTTGACTCCGAAAACTTTTGAGTATGGTAACGCTTTATCAAACAATATGAACAAGATTGTCCACAAATTGCTGGGTGCATTTTTCCCAGGTGTATTCCAACGCGTATTTTCGGCAATCTTGCGGATTTAACGATAAAGCCGACATTGCGGCATGTTGCAGGTTCTCGCTCAAGATTCCGACCTTGACATCAGTGATGACCCCTTTGGGTGCTTGCACGGGGTAAGCTGCGACCGGAACACCGCTGGCTAAGGCTTCCAGTAGCACGACACCGAAGGTATCAGTCAAGCTGGGGAAAACAAAGACATCGGCGGCGGCCATAAAACGCGCTAGGTTTTCACCTTGCTGGTATCCGGTAAAACGGACGGCAGGATATTTTTTTGCCAATAGGTCTTTGTGTGTACCATCGCCGATGACATATTTGGTGCCAGGGAGTTCAAGTTTCAAAAATGCTTCGATATTTTTTTCGATGGCAACCCTCCCGATACACATAAATATCGGACGCGGGTCTTTAATAAAATCTTTGTCACGGGGTCTAAATAGCTCGGTGTCTACACCCCGCGACCAGCGCACCAAACGCTGATACCCCTTTTCACGCATTTCCTGTTCCAGGGATGCAGTCGCCACCATGACATTAGCGCTTTCACAATGAAACCAGCGCAGGTAAGCTTCGCTTATCCACATCGGAAAACCGGTGCGGAGCTTAAAGTATTCTGGGAATTGGCTAAGATAGGAGCTGGTATATCGATAGCCAAGCTCGCGGCAATAACGCCGAGCCGCAAAACCAATCGAGCCTTCAGTGACCAAATGAATCGCATCCGGCTTAAATGCCTTGATGATGGGTCTTAACCGAGAGCCGCAAAGAAACGCCATACCTACGTCGGGGTAGCCCGGCCAAGGGTAAGTCTTAAAACGATCAGGCGTGATGAGTTCAACCTCATGCCCCAGCCTTTTCAATGTAGCAACGGTATTGGTTAAGGTCGTGACCACCCCATTGATTTGAGGATGCCATGCATCGCTGATTAAGGCAATTCTCACGATGTTATCTCACCTTACTTAAGCCTTGCCTCAATTTGGCTACGCAGCGCTTGTTGTTTCGCCTTGGTGATCGGGAAATGCCACATAAGCGGGAATCCCAGTAGCATAATAAAACAAGGCAGCCAGCCATAAATTCTCATCAGGGCAAATTCGGTAGCCTGACTATGGGCAGCCAACGAAGGTTCGAAGCCGTAAAATGCAGGCAATGATGTTCCCAAAAACACACCCAAGCCGATAGCCAATTTGATAGCCATGCCCCACAGCGAGAAATAAAAACCCGTACGCTGACGGCCTGATGCCAGTGTGTCATGATCGACGACATCGGCGGCTATCGAGTTAGACAAGAAAATGATAGATGCCAGGCTACTACCGCGCAATACGATCAAGGTGACATACAACTCTATGTCACCATGACCGACCCAGGGTAATGCCAAACTCCACAAACCGATCCAAAGCCCCGCGAATGTCAGCGTCCGATGTTTACCTATCTTATAAGAAAGTGCAATCCATAATGGCAAACAGGCGAGAGATGCCACGGTTTCGGCAAGTATCATCGGGGAAAACAACTCAGGTCGTCCTACAATATGCTTCAACACCATTTTATGTAAGGTGGCCTGTATCATCAGCCCCGTGCCAAACAGCACGAGCGTAATCAACGTTCTCACAAAAGCCTGGTTACGGAACACCAGCTTCAGCCCCGACCAGCCGATGACGTGTTCTTGATTATTCAAATTTTCCGCTGGTTTTTCAGGCACTTTAGACACCGCCAGAACCACAAAAATTGGCAATCCAACGCAAACCAACAAAGCAATCACCTGAAGATGCTCACGATTACCGTGATAACCCAGGTAACCCATCACCATTAGAATGAACAGAAACAAGATATGCCCACTGGCACCAAAAGCTTCTCGCCAAGCCGCAATGCGCGAGCGTTCGTTGTAATCGCTAGAAAGTTCCGCTCCCCAAGCCTTGTAAGGCAAATCAAAAACCGTAAACGACAAAAACAGCAAGCTAGACCACATAAATAGATACCACACGGATGCCGATTGCTGTGGCACAAAAACCATCCAGGTTGCCAGGATTAATAACGGCGTACCAACCACTAACCAAGGTTTGCGCCGCCCCCAACGGGTAAGCCAGCGGTCACTCAGGATGCCCATGAAAGGATCGATAAACACATCCAACAACCGTGAAGCCGCAATCGCCAGCCCCACACTTGCCAAGGGCAAGTCCAAGTCATCTGCGTAAAACGACGGGATAAACAACACCAAAGGCAACAGCACCATCGAATGAGTAAGATGCGGCAAGCCATACAACGCCATCAGCTTGTGAGAAAGCGCGGAGAAAACTTTAGGCATTGTTTGGAGAGTTTGCCTTAAGTTGCGTATTAAGCTTTTGATAATCTAACTCATTTTCCCACTTTGCCGCGACTATCGTGGCTACGCCGTTGCCGATTAAGTTGGTCAAAGCACGGGCTTCGGACATGAAGCGGTCAATGCCAAGTATTAAGGCAAGCCCTGCAACCGGAATAGTCGGCACGGTTGAAAGCGTGGCAGCCAGCGTGATAAAACCACTACCCGTCACTCCCGCCGCACCTTTGGAAGTCAGCAGCAACACGCCCAGCAAAGTTAATTCCTGCGTCAAGGTCAAAGGCGTATTGGTTGCCTGGGCAACAAAAAGTGCCGCCATAGCCAAGTAAATCGACGTGCCATCGAGATTGAACGAATAGCCCGTGGGGATAACTAGCCCCACAACCGATTTGGAACAACCTAATTGCTCCAGCTTTACCATGATGCGCGGCAATACCGATTCTGACGATGACGTACCTAGCACGATAAGCAATTCATCCTTGATGTAAACGATGAAGCGCACAATGCTGAAACCAGTCAATCTTGCAATCAAGCCCAGTACACCAAATATAAACAGCAAGCAAGTCAGATAAAAGCTACCTATCAAAGCTGCCAGTGGCACAAGTGAAGCAACACCGTACTTACCAATGGTAAACGCCATCGCCCCGAAAGCGCCGATGGGAGCGAGCTTCATGATTGTCTCCACGATCCCGAACAGGGCGTACGAAATTTTGCTTATAAAGTTCACAACCTCCGCCCCTGTGTCTTTCATGGCAGCGAGGGGAAAGCCGAATAACAATGAAAACAGCAGCACCTGCAAAATATCGCCCTTGGCAAAGGCATCAATCACGCTGGTCGGGATGATGTTGAGCAGGAAATCGACCACTCCGTGAGCCTTTGCGGCATCCGTATAAGTGGCAAGGCCTTTGGTATCCAATAAACTGGCATCAACATTCATACCCACGCCGAGTTTAATGAGATGAACGACCAACAAGCCGATAATCAGCGCCAACGTGCTTACCACTTCGAAATAGATCAGGGCCTTAACACCGACTCGCCCGACCTTGTCCATCTCCTGCATACCGGCAATGCCCGTTACCACGGTGCAGAAGATAATCGGGGCGATAATCATCTTGATAAGCTTGATAAAACCGTCGCCCAAGGGTTTCATCGAAACGGCTATATCAGGACAGAAATGACCGAGCAAAATACCGAGCGTAATAGCAGCCAAAACCTGAACATAAAGGGTTTCGTGAAGCTTCTTACTGCCTTGCTTGTTAAGTTCAATCGCCATGACAGATTCCTTTTGCGAATCAGCCATCTACTTCAACGCCTTTTCCCATCGACTAATCACCGCTGATGCCATGCTATTGCCGAATACGTTAGTCGCGCTGCGCCCCATGTCCAAGATTTGGTCGATTCCTAGCAACAATAATAATCCGGCTTCGGGGATATTGAACATCGACAAGGTGGCGGAGATCACAATCAACGATGCCCTGGGTACGCCTGCTACGCCTTTGCTGGTGAACAGCAATACCAACAGCATCAAAAGCTGGTCAGCAAGCGGCATATCAATGCCATAAGCTTGGGCGATAAACAGGACGGCAAAAGTCATGTACATCATGCTGCCGTCGAGGTTGAAGGAATAACCGAGCGGTAGCACTAAGCCGCAAACTTTTTCGTCGCACCCGAAGCGTTCCAGTTGCTGCAAAAGCTTGGGGTAGGCACTTTCGCTACTGGCTGTGCCGAAAGCCAGTAGCATCGGCTCACGAATGTGGTTGATTAACGAAAAAATCCTGCGCCCTAGAAACAGGAAAGTAAAACAACCGAGCAAACTACACAACAAAAACAGCCCGAAATAGAATTCTCCGATAAATTTGCCATAAGTCAGCAACACGCTTATGCCTTGTTGTGCGATCACGGATGCTATGGCGGAAAATACCGCCACGGGCGCATAGTGCATCACGTAACTGGTAACTTTCAGCATGATATGCGCCAGTGAATCCAGCAATTTCACCATCGGCTGCGCCAGCTCGCCCAACGATGCACAAGCCACGCCAAAGAACATGGAAAACACCACGATTTGCAATATCTCGTTGTTTGCCATCGCTTCAACCACACTTTTCGGGAAGATATGGGCGGCAAATGTGCTGAGTGTCGGCTTCACGTCCGGCAAACCCGTTGCAGTACCAACAGTGGGTAAGTCGATATGTAGCGAACTCCCTGGTTCAAACACATTCACCAGCAACATGCCCAACAACAAGCTGAACAAAGATGCCGAGAAAAACCACAGCAACGCTTTAATCCCAATACGACCAACGGTATTGATGTCGCCCATCTTAGCCATACCTACGACCAGCGTGGAAATCACCAAGGGCGCGATAATCATCTTGACCAGGCGCAGGAAAATATCAGTTAGCACGGTAAAAACCGTGATAATCTGACTTAATAGCGGGTTAGGCTTGACTTCCCCTGTGCCACCGAATGTTATGTTGAGCAGTTCTCCAACTACAATGCCGAGTACGAGTGTGATAACGACGTAGAGGGTTTGGCGATTGGGTTTGTGGTCGTGGGCGTGGGCGTGTGTATGAGTGGTCATTGAATAAGCACCTTATTGGCTGTATTCAAGCAACTTTAACAGAGTGGGTGTTATTAAGACAATGTGTCACTACCGCGACGATTGATTTTAATTGGGTTCTCGCACCAGAAGTGCGAGTCGCTTTTTCTCCTGCAAGAGTAAACGTAAGCCAATGGCATGGCTAAACTTTAGATATCACAGTACTTTCAATCTATTCTGACTAATATCCTTCGTTTTTCATGGTTGGTTAAATCTAAGGTAGATCGTGCATGCGTTACACTGAACATGTGCTGGCAATTGAAACAATATCGGCGAAATATCATAAAAAAGTGTAATTAATACTATACTGATAGCTTTTTTATGTATTGCAAAAGAGTGTCATAACACTAATTTCCGCCCATTACACATACGCACATGGAGCAAGATATGAAACGATTTCCTTATCTTTACTTATTAACAGTACTTTTATTTTGCTGCCCGCCCCTTCTTGAGGCATCACCTCCAACACAAGAGACTTCAACTTCCGAGTCAACCGACTCTGATGTAGACACCCCTGCTGAAATCAATCAACTTGCTAAAAAAGCCCATAATAAAGGTAACATAAAGGTTCTGGTCGAATTAAATGAACGCTTAACTGAAAAAGATTATTCCAAAATTAAACAAAAACGAATCAAGCGAACTCGATTAATTGAGTATCAACAAAAAGCGTTATTGGAAGATGTTTCAATAGGAAATGCGAAAGCAATGAAGCATTATCAGCACCTCCCATTAATGGCCTTATCAGTAACAGAAGATGAATTAAAGAACTTGCGTAAGTCAGCGCGAGTCAACTCAATCTCTGAAGATCATATTTACTTTCCCTTATCTCACGAAGTCAGTATTGGTCAAATAGGTGCAGATGTAGGCTGGAGCCTAGGTTATACAGGAAAAGGTCAATCAGTCGTAGTCATCGACTCCGGTGTAGACAAATCTCATCCTTATCTACGTAAAAAAGTGGTCAGGGAAGCCTGCTTCTCATCTAGGATAGAAGACAAGCCAACTGGGATAAAAACCGTTACACCTCTTTGCCGTAATGGGCATACCTCAGTTATTGGAAAAAATGCCGCCAACGTCAGATGCAAAGTAGGTGACATTGGTTGTGCACACTGAACATTTGTTGCTATCTTGGCAGCAGGAAATAGCAGGTTGCCAGGCTTTGTAGGTTCCGGAGTTGCCCCAGAAGCCAAGGTTATTGCCATCAAAGCGGATTCTTTGTTCACTCAAAGCGGATCTTGTGCGCCAGATCCAGCACCTTGCATAGGATTTTATAATAGCGATATACTAAAATCTCTGGATTATATTCTCAAAATTCATCGTCGCTTCCATGTTGCAGCCGTTAATATGAGTCTTGGTGGACCTGGTGAGTGCTTTAGAGGGCCACTCCGTCGAACCGTTAAACTACTCCGTCAAGCTGGGGTTGCAACTATCGTTTCTAGTGGAAATGATGGTACTCCTTACCAAGTTAGCTCACCTGCCTGCATTCCTGAAGCTATTAGCGTTGGTGCGACAGACCCAGTAACACATGCAATTACCGACTTTTCAAATGGTGCCCGTTCTCTCGATCTGCTTGCGCCGGGACAAAATATTGGCATCCCCTATTTTGCTATTGATCCCACTGGAAATGAGGTTGTATTGGCAGGTACTTCCTTTTCTGCGCCATTGGTTACTGGAGCGTGGGCAGCACTTAAATCCCATAAGCCCAAAGCTAAGGTTAGTAAAATATTAAATATATTAAAAAGTACCGGCGTTGGTGTAGTTGACCTCAGGAATGCTACTATCAAGCCTGAAATTAGGGTTGATAGTGCACAGCGTGCGTTAACACCATAAGTAATTTTTGAATCCGTGACATTAATTCCCGATAACTCTAAGCATTTCCTTTCCTGTAAAAAACGAACCCAAATATTTAGTGTATTGTAGTGTTAGAGGGTGGGTGAGAACACTCTAGTATTTCTGAGCATCAAATATTCTGGTACGTCCTCACCAACAACCAGTGTCCACTATGCTGCGAGTTCTAATGATTTATTTATTGGGCGTAATCTGAAAAAGACATCGTGAGCGAGTGGCATCCCTGGATTTTTTCATTTAAATGTTTTGCATGTTGTGTTTCTGTTATTTCCACATTCATCCACGCATATGGCTTAAACAAGGCAAAGAAAATATCTCACTTCAGCGACCTTGCTTAAAAATGACCATCCTTTCTGGTTAGCTACACCTCATCCAACCCTCTCCCCTTAGAGAGGGTTACAACAGCTACCCATAAACCTAATTCAACTTCCCATGACATTGCTTAAACTTCTTTCCTGACCCGCAAGGGCAAGGGTCATTACGACCTACCTTGTTGCTTTCCCTTACGAAAGGCTGGGCAGGCGCGGCTGGCATTTCTTCGAGAGCGGCTTCTGGATCGTATTCGCCCAAGGCAGATGATGCCTCGGCGTGTTCAAAATGTAATTCCCTAGGGGCTTGCATTTGCTCATCCATCGCCTGTACGTCTTCCTCTTGGCTTACTTGCACACGGAACAAGATTCGGGTGACTTCGTACTTGATGTGGTCGAGTAAGTTGGTGAACATCTCGAAGGCTTCGCGCTTGTATTCCTGCTTGGGATCTTTCTGCGCGTAGCCTCTAAGATGTATGCCTTTACGCAGATAATCCATTGCGGTTAAATGCTCTTTCCAACTGTTATCCAACACTTGCAGCATGACGGATTTTTCAAAGTGGCGCATGACATCTGAACTCATTTGCTGCTCTTTGTGCTTGTATAACTGCCCCAACGCTTCAATAATCCGAGTGCGTAGCCCTGCTTCTTGTAGCTTTTTGTCTTGGTCTAGCATGGTTTGGATCGGGACTTCAGTATTGAATTCCTGATAGAGATGTTCTTCTAATCCCTTGATATTCCACTGCTCTTCCATAGTTTTAGGTGGGATATACTGGGTGATGAGGTTATTCACCACATCCTTGCGAATTTCGACGATGATGTCGGAAATGTCCTTAGCTTCCATTAACTCGTTACGCTGCGAGTAGACCACTTTACGCTGGTCATTGGCAACATCGTCATAAGCCAGGATTTCTTTACGAATATCAAAGTTGCGGTTTTCTACTTTGCGCTGGGCATTTTCGATGGAGCGGGTAACCCAAGGGTGTTCGATAGCCTCGCCACTGCCCATGCCCAGTTTTTGCATCAAGCCAGCCACACGGTCAGATGCAAAAATACGCATCAGGTCATCTTGCAACGCCAAATAAAAGCGTGAGGAACCAGGATCGCCCTGACGACCAGAACGACCGCGCAATTGATTGTCAATACGGCGTGATTCATGGCGTTCTGAGCCGATAACATGCAAGCCGCCAGAGGCAATGACTTGGTTATGACGTTCCAGCCAAGTAGCTTTAACCTTATCTTTATCTGTTGCACTGGCATCAGCACCTAACGCGGCTAATTCAGCGTCTAGGTTGCCGCCCAAGACAATATCAGTACCTCGACCCGCCATGTTGGTAGCGATTGTTACCGCACCAGGCATACCGGCTTGTTGGACAATATGCGCTTCGCGTTCGTGTTGCTTGGCGTTCAGCACTTCATGCTTAACACCCAGTTTGTTCAACAAAACCGATACCCGCTCGGAATTCTCGATGGACGTTGTACCCACCAGAACTGGCTGTCCACGCTGAACGCAATCTTTGATGTCTTCTGCAACGGCGTTATATTTTTCGTCGGCGGTCAAATAAACCATATCGCCCAAATCCTTGCGGATCATTTTCCGATGCGTGGGGATGACGACAACTTCTAAGCCATAAATCTTATTTAATTCAAACGCTTCGGTATCAGCCGTACCCGTCATGCCAGAAAGCTTTTCGTACAAGCGGAAATAGTTCTGGAAGGTGATCGAAGCCATCGTCTGGTTTTCATTTTGGATTGAGGCGCGTTCTTTCGCTTCAATCGCCTGATGTAAACCCTCTGACCAACGCCGACCTGGCATAATACGACCCGTAAATTCGTCAACAATAATGACTTGATCGTTTTGTACGATGTAATCGACATCGCGTTTGAACAAGGTATGCGCTCGCAAAGACGCACTTAAATAGTGCATCAAACGGATATTGGTCGCATCATATAAACTGGTGCCTTCCGCCATTAAGCCGTGTTCCACCATTAAATACTCTACATGCTCATGACCTTTCTCGGTCAAATGGGCTTGGCGTTCTTTCTCATCAACCCAGTAATCACCGTTGCCTTGTTCTTTTTCCTGTCTAATTAGGAAAGGGATGATGGCATTGGCTTTAATATAAATTTCAGTGCTTTCTTCTGTTGCCCCAGAAATAATCAGCGGCGTTCTAGCCTCGTCAATCAGGATGGAATCGACTTCATCAACGATGGCAAAATTTAATCCGCGCTGGACTTTTTGCTCCAAGTTAAACGCCATATTGTCACGTAGATAATCGAAGCCGAATTCATTGTTGGTGCCGTAAGTGATGTCTGCTGCATACGATGTTTTTCGTTCATCGTGTTCCATCTGGCTGATAATCACGCCTGTGGTCAGCCCTAAGAAGCTGTACAACCTGCCCATCCATTCGGAATCCCGTTTGGCGAGGTAATCGTTGACGGTGACGACGTGTACGCCGTGTCCAGGCAAGGCATTGAGGTAGGCGGCTAAGGTAGCCATTAAGGTCTTACCTTCCCCAGTTTTCATTTCGGCAATTTTGCCGTCGTTAAGGATCATCCCACCGATAAACTGCACATCGAAATGGCGCATTCCAAAGACCCGCGAAGAGGCTTCTCTGACTACTGCAAAGGCTTCTGGGATAAGGTTATCAAGCTTTTCGCCTTTATTGAGCCGATTACGAAACTCATCAGTTTTGGCTTTTAATGCTTCATCAGATAATTTTTCATAGTCTGAGCTTAACGCATTAATCCTTTTGACAAGTTTCTTCTTTTTCTTGACAAGCCTGTCATTTCGGCTTCCAAAAACAAATCTAACCAGCTTGTTCAGCATGTGTATTTCCGATGTAAATTGAATCAAACCGTTGATTATATACTGTCTGGCTTATTAGGTACATAAAACAGCCGCAGTTCTGAGTGCAGAAGCTGTTGTATCAGCTAAAACATACGCAAACAATATTTTTAGGGCATTTTGCCTGATAATCAATCCGTTTGTGAATATTGGGCTAAGGCACGATAATCTCAAGTCATACGCACAATTTAGCTTACCGTTATGTTTAGCAAACTAAAACCCTCTATGCAAAAATCATCGGTTAATAAACGATTTATAAAGCTCATTATTTTGCTTTTACTGGGCATTTGCTCGGTTTTTCTACAATCTAATCGAGGTAGTTTTGGACTTAAGCCTTTACCACAAAGTACTAGCTCTGATTTAACCGACTTAGACACCTTTAAAAAAGCGTTCGATAATCAACAAAGTAATATTCAGGTAAACCAAACAGGGCGAATTGCCAAAATTTTCTGGGACGACGACCACGGGCTAAAGCATCAGCGGTTTTTGGTGCAGTTAGATTCTGGGCAGAAGATTCTCATCGCACACAATATTGATCTAGTGGCTAAAGTTGAGGGCTTGAAAGAAGGGGAGGTTATTTCTTTTTCTGGTGAGTACGAATGGAACAATAAAGGCGGCGTTGTACATTGGACGCATCGAGATCCAAGAGGACACCACCCTAATGGATGGCTGCTTTATAACAATCGTAGATATGATTAACCGTAAAATTTAGGCACAAAAAAACCACAGCCCCGTCACACCTTGGTGCGATAGGGCTGTGGTTAATTATTTCTTAATTAAGCGAGAGTAACTTCTTCTGCCTGTGGGCCTTTTTGGCCTTGTGTGATAGTAAAGTTTACTTTTTGGCCTTCATCAAGAGATTTAAAACCACCACCACTGATGTTGCGGTAATGAACGAAAACGTCAGGACCGCTTTCTTGTTGAATAAAACCAAAACCTTTTTCTGCGTTAAACCATTTAACTGTACCAGTTGTCATGAGTGTTCCTTTTGTATAGAGTAATTAAAGCCGTCAGGCTGATGGAGCTGGGAAATTTGAAGGTTACTTAATGATAAACAGGACGAGTAATACAGAAAAACTTCGTAGAGATAAGCATAGCGGTAAATCAATTTCGAGCTGGGTCAAGTGTATAGAGATGTGGACACCGTGTCAATGACTTGTTAATAAAAAACAATATCTCTTGATGCTTAACTATTTGAGTAAGATCAATAACTTCTATTAAAAGCCTAATCTTGATGATGAGCCGAAGCGGCTAAAATCAAGGTGCGGTGAAATGTTCTGTCAATATTGTCGGTTATGTTGCGACCAAATTCGGCTATGATAGCTATACAAGTGACGACTAGCATCCAATATGGTACAAAACGCAAGACCCTTAAAGGCAGTTTTATCTTACCCTAACAAAACAATTGCCTTGCTTTGCCTACAAATCAACCAGCAATTAGCCATTTTGGAACACATTAAAGCCGTATTACCAAAAGAATTGGCCGATCATGCTTTACATTGCGTTTTTAATAACAAAAATCCCAATAACAAAAAACTGCTTATTTACACAGATTCTGCGATTTGGGCCTCTCAATTACGTTTTTACGGCAACACCATACTAACCGCCATTGAATCTATTAACTCAGATACTGTATCCGCATTACAGATCAAGGTAATCAATGTGTCGGAAACTGCGAATACCCGCAAAAAACGCATTGCAGTTATTCCTTCTCAAACCGTCGCAGACGATATTAATAGCTATAGCCTCACCATAACGGACTCACAACTCAAGCAATCGCTGGATAAACTCAGCTCAACCCTAGCACGTTTACACCTTAGAAATAGCTAATCTTTATGCAGCAGACCGAGGCGACTCAGCAGATGGCATGAAGGAAATCGGCGCTTGTTCTTCGTCGTCAAAGGTAATCTTTTCCCAAGCATCGGTATCGGCCAGTAAAGTTCTAAGCAGCTTGTTGTTTAGCCCATGACCGGACTTGTAACCGGTAAATTGACCGATCAGGCTGTGACCTAAGAGATAAAGGTCGCCAATCGCATCAAGAATTTTGTGCTTAACGAATTCATCAGCGTAACGCAAGCCGTCTTCGTTGAGGATTTTGCTGTCATCTACCACGATGGCATTATCCAGACTACCACCCAAGGCGAGATTATTTTGTCTGAGCATCTCAATATCTTTCATAAAACCGAAAGTTCTTGCCCTGCTAACTTCCTTTACGAACGTCGTTGATGAAAAATCCATCGTCGCCGTTTTAACATTATCTTCAAAAGCCGGATGTTCGAAATCTATAGTGAAGGTAACTTTGAAACCATCGAACGGCTCGAAAGCTGCCCATTTATCACCATCTTCGACCCGTACACTGTGCTTAATACGGATATATTGCTTAGGGCAATCTTGCTCTTCAACACCTGCTGATTGCAACAAAAACACAAAAGGTCCAGCACTCCCGTCCATGATAGGAACTTCTGCGGCACTGACATCAATGATTGCATTATCGATGCCTAAGCCAGCAAAAGCGGAAAGCAAATGTTCTATCGTCGAAATTTTGGTAGCACCTGAAACCAAGGTAGTTGAAAGCACCGTTTCGCCGACATTTCCAGGTGTCGCCTGAATAGTAACTGGGAATTCCAAATCCACACGCCGAAACCGAATCCCAGTATTAGGCTCTGCTGGGCGTAAGGTTAAGTACACCTTTTCGCCAGTATGTAGACCTACACCAGTCGCTCTAATCGTATTTTTTAAGGTTCGCTGTTTAATCATATCTTAAGCCAAGTAAGTGGGGCAGAAAGCTATTTTAACACATTCAGCCCCAATGTAAGGTAATGCAAACCATAAACTGCTAGTCTGCTTGCCGTCTTAAAAAGGCAGGAATATCCAAATAGTCTAAATCCATCTCTTTCTTGGGCTGTGCGCCAAACCGAGTTTCTCTAGCTTCAGGTCTGTTTTGGCGCATGACAGTCGGCTTATCCAGCACACCATAATTTATTTCACCAGCGGCCGCTCTTTGCATCAATCTATCGGTAGATCTGATAATTTGCGCTCGTGGCAGACCCATTCCGGTAGCTACCACGGTTACTTTTATTTCATCACCTAATGCTGAGTCTATGGCTGTGCCGATTTTTATGACGGCATCTTCTGAAGCAAATTCATGGACAATATTACCCACTTCATTAAATTCAGCAATGCCCATATCAGCAGCAGATATATTCACCAAAATGCCACGCGCACCTTGTAAATTGATGTCTTCCAGCAAAGGGCAAGCAATGGCTTTTTCTGCCGCTTCCCGTGCGCGGTTTTCGCCTTTGGCTGTACCTGTACCCATAATGGCAGCACCCATGCCTGACATGACTGTCCGTACATCAGCAAAATCGACGTTAATCATGCCAGGATGAACGATTAGATCAGTAATGCCTTGGACAGCATCCAGTAATACGTCATTCGCTGCTTTAAACGCATTCATCAAGGAAGCATTCTTTCCTAATACCGGCAATAATTTTTCATTGGGTATGGTGATGACTGAATCAACATATTTTTCCAGCTCGGCAATACCTTGCTCTGCTACCGCCATTTTCTTTTTACCTTCAAATGAGAAAGGTTTAGTGACAACTGCCACTGTCAATATACCCATCTCCCTGGCAATTTCAGCAATTACCGAAATGGCTCCAGTACCTGTGCCACCACCCATGCCAGCCGTCAAGAACACCATATCCGCACCAGTAATCACTTCTTTAATGCGATCTTTGTTTTCTTCCGCAGCTTGCCTGCCAATTTCTGGGTTTGTACCTGCACCTAAACCTTTGGTCAGCTCAACACCCAACTGAATAATCGTACTGGTATTCAGTTTTCTAAGCGCCTGTGCATCAGTGTTTGCACAAATAAACTCAACACCTTCTATATGGCAATCGACCATGTGATTGACTGCATTACCGCCACCGCCACCTACACCGATAACTTTAATTACCGCATTTTCACTACACATATCCATTAATTCGTATTTCATAATTACACCTTCATTAGTAAGACTTGCTATTGTTTAAAAATTTCCCTGAAACCAACTTTTCACTTTTGCAAAAAATCCTAAATCCTCTGGATCAACACTCCTGTTCCCACCTTGATGCTCCTTCCCATACATTAACAATCCAACTCCAGTAGAGTGGATTGGATTTTTTACCACTTCTGTCAATCCGTTGACATTTTGTGGCATCCCCATACGCACTGGCATGTGGAATATTTCTTCCGCCAATTCGATTAACCCCATAACCTTTGAACTACCACCAGTTAACACGATGCCAGCAGCAATCAATTCTTCATAGCCACTACGCCTTAGCTCCGATTGCACGAGCAACATGAGTTCTTCATACCGTGGCTCGATAATTTCGGCTAGATTTTGTGTGGAAATTTTCCGTGGTGGACGGTCGCCAATACTGGCTACTTCAATAACCCCATCAACACTGGCTAATTGGGTTAACGCACACGCGTAATTGCGTTTAATTTCCTCAGCATTAACCGTGGGAGTCCGTAAAGCCACGGCAATATCGTTAGTCACTTGGTCGCCGGCTATAGGAATGACGGCGGTATGTTTGATCGCACCCTCGGCAAAAATTGCAATGTCCGTCGTACCACCGCCGATGTCGATTAAACAGACACCCAGCTCTTTTTCATCTTCTGTCAATACTGAATTGCAGGAAGCCAATTGTTCCAACACGATGTCTTCAACTTCCAGACCGCAGCGCCGAATACATTTGATGATATTTTGCGATGCGCTGACACTTCCAGTCACCATATGAACCCTGGCTTCTAGGCGTATGCCCGACATGCCGATTGGCTCCTTGATACCATCCTGTAAGTCGATAATGAATTCCTGCGGCAAGATGTGGAGAATCTTCTGATCTGCTGGAACTGCGACCGCACGAGCGGAATCAATCACTCTATCTATATCGTACTGAGTGACTTCCTTATCTTTGATCGCCACCACGCCATGCGAATTTAGGCTACGGATATGGCTACCAGCAATACCTGCAAACACGGATTTAATCTGACAGCCTGCCATTAATTCGGCTTCCTCGATGGCGCGTTGTATGGATTGCACTGTCGATTCCAAGTTAACCACTACGCCTTTTTTTAGGCCACGGGAAACCGTAGAACCTATTCCTATGACCTCTAGGACTCCATCGCTGGATAGCTCACCTACGATAGCAGCCACTTTGGAAGTGCCTATGTCTAGCCCGACTATTAAATTACGTTCTGTTTTCTTCGCCATATTATTTACTCTGTGTCGTCTTTATATTGACAATCTATTTTGTTTCTTGATTTTTTGGTTTACCCCAATCTATCGGCTCACTTTCGGGCTTCCATGACACTGCGTAACCATTCGGATAACGCAAATCAACTACCTGCATCGCTGCGATTTTTTCCTGCCCAATAACGGGGAAAGTATCCAAAAATCGCTGTAATTTCTTTAACTGACCAGTTCGTCCTAACAATATTTCCAGACCTGTTTTTAATTTAATTTCCCAAGCTTCTCTGTCATTCACCTTAAATTCCGCCAGTTCCAAGGCTTGATCTTCCAAGGCTATGTTCACGCCCTTCATAATTTCTAAGGTTTTAGCTTCCTGCTGTTTTGGCCCATCTACTAATAATAAAGATTGAAACTGATCCACATTGCTAGGTGTAAACAATTCCCCATATTCAGTCAGTAAGCCATTTTGTCCCCAACGCACATAAGCCTTACGTTCATGAACCCTTATATCAATCGTATCCGGCCAAACTCGTTCAACACTTGCATTTTTTACCCAAGCCAATTTTGTAACCGTCTCGTGTATCTTCTGCATATCCGCATCAAAAATACTGGCTGTAACTAACGGCATCAATGCCGTTTTAATTTCTTCTTTACTTAAATACTGAAAAACACCTTCGGTACGCACATAGCGGACAGGCAGGGATTCTGTTACCTTATCGCTAACAACCTGCTGTCTCAAGCCCCAAACTGCCAACGCTAGCAGCGCAAAAACCAACAGTGTTTTTACAGCTTGCATCGTTTACTTCCGACAACTCGTTTCCAATATTCGCCAAACCAGTTCATCAAATTCAATACCCGCTTGTTTCGCCGCCATAGGTACTAAGCTATGGTCAGTCATACCCGGCACGGTGTTGATCTCAATGAGTTGGGGCTGACCCGATTCATCAATGAAAACATCGACTCTTGCCCAGCCTTTTACGCCGACCACATCACTTGCTGTTACCGCCAACTGCTGCAACTGTTTTTCCTGATCGGCACTTAAGCCAGATGGGCAGTGGTATTTGGTCGTGTTGGCGTTATATTTGGCTTCATAGTCATAAAACGCATTGGGTGTTTCCAAACGAATGACTGGCAAGGCTTCGCCATTTAGCAAACCTACGGTATATTCTTTGCCCACTACCCAAGATTCCGCAAAAATGTCACAGTTGAATTCAGCCGTAACTTGCAAGGCTTTTGCCAATTCATCCCGATTGTTGGCTTTGCTCATACCAATACTCGAACCTTCATTAGCTGGTTTGACGATGACCGGAAAGCCTAAGTTTTCAATACAACAATCAAGGTCATCCGTACTTTTTAACAGATACCATTTAGGTGTAGGCAAACCATAACCTAACCAACATAATTTAGTCCGCATCTTATCCATGCTTAAAGCAGAAGCCAGTACGCCACTGCCGGTATAAGGAATGTCCAATACTTCAAGTACGGCTTGCAATACCCCGTCCTCACCGCCGCGACCATGAACAATATTGAATACCCGATCAATCTGTTTTCCTTTTAGTGCATCAATAGCACTACCTGTTACGTCGATGGCAGTAGCATCTACACCCTTGCGTTGTAATGCTGCAAAGACTGCCGCACCGCTGTTCAACGATACTTTGCGTTCCGCCGCAGACCCACCCATCAGTACTGCTACCCGTCCAAATTCTTCCGGTTTTGTTATCACGCTTTTTCCTCGCCTACCATGCACACCTCTGTTTGCAATTCCACGCCATGAAGGTATTGCACTCTTCTTCTGACATATTTAATAAGGTTCTCAATATCTGTTGCCGTTGCTGTGCCGGTGTTCACAATAAAGTTTGCGTGTTTTTCTGACACACATGCACCACCAATGCTATAGCCTTTTAGCTTTGTTACTTCGATTAACCGCGCCGCAAAATCACCTTCTGGATTTTTAAATACTGACCCGCAACTTGGCTGGTTGGTTGGCTGGGTCTTAGCCCTTGTCTCCAGTAAGTTTTTAATTTTCTGGATGCTGCTTGCGGAATCACCTGGAGCTAACGATAAATTTGCGGACAAAAACCATTCATTATTTTCGTTCTTTACTGAACGATAATTAATCTCAAAATGCGTTGGGTCTCGCTGTGTAACATCGCCTTTAGCATTCAACATTTCCACGCTTTTTACGATGCGCCAAGTTTCGCCACCAAATGCCCCCGCATTCATTTTCAATGCGCCACCTATCGTTCCTGGGATACCCGCCAAAAACTCTGCGTCAGCCAAGCACTTATCCGCGCAAAAACGTGCCACATGGGCACAGGGAACGCCAGCTTCCACATAGACCGATCCGTCGTCGTTAATCCGCATGTCTTTTAAGCGGCCTTTGGTGTTAATCACCGTACCCCTAATTCCACCGTCCCTTACCAACAGATTACTACCAAGACCCATCCAAAATACCGGCTCGTTGTCAGGCAGAGTTTTGATGAATGCACATAAGTCCTGTTTATCAAATGGCAAATACAGTCGGTCAGCCACGCCTCCTACTCGCCAACTGGTGTACTTAACCAATGGTTCGTTGATTAATAAGCGACCTTTTAATTCAGTCATTGCCATGCCCACTCAAAGCGGCTATTGCTTTTGCCAATAATTCTGGTAACTGCGTAGCAATCTGACCAACATTCCCTGCACCTACGGTTAAAATTACATCATCCTTTTTGACTATACTTGCCAATACGGCTGCCAGTTCTTCCCAATCTTCCAAAAACACCGGATCAACCTTGCCACGCGTTCGTATTGCTCTACTCAATGCCCTGCCATCTGCGCCTGGAATGACGGTTTCACCTGCCGAGTAAACATCCATCAAAATCAGGACATCGACTGTAGAAAGTACATGTACAAAATCTTCAAATAAATCGCGGGTACGGGTATAGCGGTGCGGTTGAAATATGATAATCGCCCGTCTATCCGGCCAAGCTTGACGTAAGGCTTCCAGCGTTGCTGCAAGCTCGCGGGGATGATGTCCATAGTCATCTACGAAGGTCAGCTTACCGTTGTTAAAAGCTAGGTCGCCATTGACCTGGAAGCGTCTACCCACGCCCTTAAATGCGGCTAGGCTTTTGACGATAGCTTCGTCAGCAACTTCCAGCTTGGTTGCCACTGCGATGGCCGCAAGTGAATTGAGCATATTGTGCCAACCCGGCATATTCAAGGTGACTTGTAATTTTGTTGCCTTACCTTTTCGCACCACTTCAAAAGAAGTGTGCATCCCTGATTGCTTGACATTTTCAGCGCGTACATCAGCATCTTGATGGACACCGTAAGTTGTTACTGGTTTGGATATTGCTGGCAAAACCTCTCTAACACCTTCATCATCAATACACATCACAGCCAAACCATAGAATGGTAAATGATGCAGGAACTCGATGAACGTATCTTTCAAGCGTTGGTAATTGTTCTGGTAGGTCGCCATGTGGTCTTGGTCGATGTTGGTGACTATCGCCATCATCGGTTGCAAATACAGAAAAGAAGCATCGCTTTCGTCGGCTTCTGCTACAAGGTAGTTACCCAATCCCAACTTGGCATTTACACCCGCACTATTTAACCGACCGCCGATGACGTAAGTAGGATCCAGTCCACCTTCGGCAAGCATGGAAACCGTCAGGCTCGTTGTTGTCGTTTTACCGTGCGTCCCCGCAACGGCAATACCAAACCTGAACCGCATTAATTCCGCCAACATTTCCGCACGGGGAATAACGGGTATCCTGCTTAGGTAAGCCTCGTCTACTTCTGGATTGCCACGGTCAACGGCACTAGAAACCACGACCACATCGGCTTGTTTGATATTTTCACGTTTGTGACCAATTGCTATCGTCAATCCTAAGTCAGCCAGCCTTTGAGTGACCGCACTTTTTTTAATATCCGATCCCGATACGGTGTAACCCAGGTTATGCAAAACCTCGGCTATTCCACACATGCCCGTACCGCCAATACCCACAAAATGTATCCATTTGATATTGCCAAATACACGGTTTGGTTCTAATAAAGTATTAGCAATCATCTGCTTGCCTCACTGATACAAAACTGTGCTACAACTTCTGTTGCATCCATCCGCGCACATTGTTTAGCTGCTTTTGTCATTACATCAAGTTGCTGTTGAGCCTTGGTGATAAGTTCTATCAGGTTCTTTGTATTCAAGTCTTTTTGCGGCAATATCATACCTGCACCTGCATCAGATAAATAACGCGCATTAGCCATTTGATGATCGTCAATGGCATTAGGCAACGGAATTAAAATAGCTGGTAAAGCCATTGCCGATACCTCGCTTACGGTCATCGCACCGGCTCGGCAAATAATCATGTCAGCCCATTGGTAGGCAGATACCATATCTTGGATAAAAGCCGTGGCTTCTGCCTTTACGCCTAATTCTTGATAACGTCTGGCTACCTGTTCTTGCATAGCTGTTCCGGTCTGATGCTTTACTTCTAAATCGTTAATGCTTACCAGTGCATCAGGGATGAATTCATTTAATACTTGTGCGCCTTGGCTGCCGCCTATAACTAATAGCCGCAAGCTGTGCTGGTCAAACTTAGCTTTTGCTTCTGGCAAATTTTGGAACTGTTTTCGTAATGGGTTACCCGTGCATTTGGCGTTAAATTCTTTTTTAAAACTATTCGGAAACGCTTCTAAAACTTGGTTTGCGATTTTTCCCAACAATCGGTTGGTTGTTCCAGCGACACGATTTTGCTCATGGATAACCAGCGGTATCCTTAACAACCTTGCCATCAACCCACCTGGTCCTGCAACGAAACCGCCCATACCCAGTACCACATCCGGTTTACGTCGACGTAGAATTGCCAGCGCTTGTCCGCAAGCTTGTATCAGTTTAAAACCAGATATCACTTTCGATAGCACGCCTTTCCCACGTACTCCGGTGACAGAAAGCCAATCTATCTCTATCTCGTTTTCAGGTACAACTTTGCTTTCCAGCCCCTTATGAGTACCTAGCCAACTGACTTGCCAACCATTTTCGATAAGCCACTGGGCGACCGCCAACGCAGGAAATACATGCCCGCCTGTTCCCCCTGCCATAATGACTATGCGCTTACCCATTTTGACCTTGCCTGTGGTGTTTCTATGTTAAGTGCCGCTGTTTCACTATGCACCCTGAATAACAAGGCAAAAGCGCAGCACATGACCATCATGCTGCTACCGCCATAACTCATTAATGGTAAGGTTAAGCCTTTGGTAGGCAAAATCCCCATATTGACACCCATATTGACGAACGATTGAAAGCCTATCCAAATACCCAATCCATAAGCTATAAAAGCAGAGAACTGCTGACCCGACTGTTCGGCGGCGACAGCTATGGTAAAGGCACGCCAAATTAGCAATGCGAACAGACCAACCACGGTCATCACACCAAGTAAACCCAATTCTTCACCGATTACCGAAAACAAAAAGTCGGTATGGGCTTCTGGTAAATAAAATAATTTCTGAATGCCGCTACCTAGACCCACCCCAAGCACTTCACCACGACCAAAAGAGATAAGCGCTTGCGAAAGCTGATAGCCTGACTTTAGATAGTCATCAAAAGGATTAAGAAAACTCAGCACCCTAGCCATTCGATAGGGTGCAACAATAACCAAGGACGCTGCTAAGGCGACAACTAACGCCAGCAAAATGATGAACTGCTTTAATCTAGCCCCACCCAAAAACATCACACCCATAGCGATCATAAGAATCACGACGGCTGAACCAAAATCTGGCTCCAGCAATAACAATACACAAGCCACAGAAAACAACAATAACGGTTTGATAATGCCGTATGCCGAGCCTTGTAAATTCTCCTTATGTCGGGTGACATAACCTGCCATATAGATCACCGAAAAAAACTTCACCACTTCGGAAACTTGGATTCGAAGCCCACCTAACGATAGCCAACGAATACTGCCATTAACCTTTACGCCTAAACCTGGAATCAATACGATAACCAGCAAAAACAAGCCACCGATGAACAAGCCAGAACCGATTTTTTCCCAGCTTTCCATTGGAATTCTGGCGACAGCTAAACCTAATCCTAAACCTAATAAAATATGAACCAACTGCCTAATGGGATAATAAAAGCTATCTTGTTTCTGCTCCAAACCCAAATGTAAAGAAGATGATGCCACCATAGCGTAACCTATCAACAATAGGCTGAGAGTGACCGTAACCAACATCGGATCGAAGTGGAAGCGTTGCGCCGCTTGCCTGTTCATACGCCCACCCTAGATGATCGTGATGTTGCACCATTACAATTATGATTTGAGTCAACCAACCCCATTACGGCTTGAGCAAACTGATCGCCTCGATCTTGATAATTTTTGTATTGGTCAAGACTGGCGCAAGCGGGCGACAACAACACGGTATCTCCAGCGGTTGCGATGCTTGCTGCGACGCTAACTGCTTGCTTCATAGTTGAACAATTATGTACTGGAACACAACCATTGATGGCTTGCTCTATCAATCCGGCATCTTTACCCATCAACACTACAGCTTTAGTTTTTTCCTTTATTGTTGGAATCAGATCACGCATATCTGCGCCTTTTGCATCACCGCCGGCAATCAAGATCACCTTATGTTGATAACCTTGTATTGCGGCAATGCAAGCACCGATATTCGTAGCTTTGGAATCGTTAACCCAGGTGATACCTGCACTTTCAGCCACTCGCTGCATCCTGTGTGGCAATCCGTTAAATGCTTTGAGTGCTTTGCACATGGCTTGTTCGTCTAAGCCAACTGCTGTACCTAATGCCAATGAAGCCAAAGCATTTGCGGCATTATGTCTGCCTTCAAGCGGCAGCTCAGATAAAGGCATCAATGCTTTTTCCCCGCACTTTAAATACTCAACGCCATTGTCTTTGCCAATGCAAAAATCGGCTATTGTCTGTATCGAAAAAGTAATGGTACTTCTGCCTTCTTCGTGCATGTCGAGTACAACGGGATCATCAACATTGATAACCATTACGCCATCACCGATAAATACCCGCTGTTTTTGTTCAGCGTAGTCGGCAATATCTGCGTGCCTGTCTAAGTGGTCAGCACTTACATTCAATACTGTTGCAGCTGCTGCGTTCAATTGGCTAGTTCTTTCCAGTTGAAAACTGGAAAGCTCCAGTACATATAAGTCTGCTGATTCATCCAACAAATCCAGTGCGGCTACGCCAAGATTTCCACCCACACCTGCTTTTATTCCTGCTGCATCAGCCATTTCACCCAACATAGTGGTCACTGTGCTTTTGCCATTGGAACCAGTAATGGCAACAATCGGTACATCGACGGAACAGGAAAACAAGTCGATATCCCCGATGACTTGTGTACCTTTGCTTACAGATTCCACTATGGCTTTTTCAGTTAATGGGATGCCAGGACTAACTATAAGGTGGGTCGCATTACTGAATGATTTCTCGTCAAATGCGCCAGAAAACACGCTTATATTACCTAATGCTTCCCGCAGCTGATTTATGCCAGAAGGCTGTTCCCTGCTATCTGCAACAACAAAATTAAAACCTAACTGCGCCAAATAATGCGCGACTGAAACACCGGTAACTCCCAGGCCTACGACCACAATTTTGGATGTAGCAACATCCAAACCCAAATTGGCTTTTAATCGTTTAATAATGGTGCTTTTATCCAATTTCATCTTAATTTCAAAGTCGCTAAACCGACCAATACCAAAATAAAAGTGATGATCCAGAATCTTACAATCACGCGCGGCTCAGGCCAGCCTTTTAATTCAAAATGATGATGTATAGGTGCCATTTTAAATACCCGCTTGCCGGTCATTTTGTAGGATGCCACCTGAATTATCACGGACACCGTCTCCATGACAAATACACCACCCATGATGACTAATACAATTTCCTGTCTGACCAACACAGCTAATACACCTAAAGCACCACCCAAAGCTAATGCGCCAACATCACCCATGAACACCATTGCTGGGTAGGTGTTGAACCATAAAAATCCCAATCCAGCACCCACTAATGCCGCACAAAAAACGATCAATTCGCCTGCGTTGGGTAAATAAGGAATAGCTAGATATTCTGAAAAACCCACATGTCCTGACAGGTACGCAAATATGCCTAAACCTGCGGCGACCATAACCGTCGGCATGATTGCCAAGCCATCCAGTCCATCGGTCAGATTGACGGCATTGCTGGTACCGACGATAACAAAGTAACTTAGGACGATGTACATCCAGCCCATATCGAGCATGACATCTTTAAAAAACGGCACGAAGAACTGAGTTTCTGCTGGAACAATGGCAGTTTGATAAAGAAAAACAGCAGCCATGAATCCAATAATGGATTGCCAAAAATATTTGGCTTTTGCTGATAAGCCATCGCTGTTCCGTTTGACTACTTTACGATAATCATCAATAAATCCGATAACACCGTAACCCAAAGTGACCAGCAAAATAACCCAGATATAGCGATTGCTTAGGTCGGCCCATAACAAGGTGCTAAAAGCGATGGCAACCAATATTAACGTACCGCCCATCGTTGGTGTACCGGCTTTTTCGTAATGAGACTGTGGACCTAGTTCTCTAATGCTTTGACCGATTTTCTTGCGGGTCAATTTCCTTATCATGAAAGGACCAATAATGAACGAAATTATCAGGGAAGTCAGCGCACCTAAAATGGCTCGAAAGGTCAGGTAATGAAATACCCTGAACCCACCCTCGAATGTCATTAAATAGTCCGCGAAATAAAGTAACATGCCTTATGTCCTGAAATTTTCCACCAGAGCAGCAACGACATTCTCCATGCGCTGTGTTCTTGAGCCTTTGATCAAAATAGTCTCGTCACCTTTAAGCTCGTCTTTTAATGTGCCAATCAATTCATCCTGGCTATCAAAAAAAGTGGCTCCTCTGCCAAAAACCCTTGCGGTATTTTTGGCATCAGAGCCCAGAGCCAACAGGCGCACAACACCTTTGGAGCTTATTAATTTACCGATTTCTTCGTGTATTCTTGGGCTTTCTGGACCTAATTCACCAAATGCACCTAGCACAACCCAGTGTTTGCCTTTGCAGTTAGCCAGCACTTCAAGACCTACCTTTAAGGAATCAGCGTTAGCATTGTAAGTGTCATCAATGATGATATTGCCTAATCGACCTACCAAGGGCTGCATTCTGCCTATTACTGGCTTAACACTTTCAAGCCCTGCTTTAATTTGTTCCAGACTTAATCCCAAAGCCAAACCTGCCGCTGTTGCAGCTAGCGCATTAAGCACATTGTGCTGCCCAGCTAATTTCAAATTCACTTTTAATACGGCTGTTGAAGTCAACAAATCAAAACTTGTTGCAAACGCATTTTCGATAATTTCTGTTTGGATATTTCTGGCGATAATATCGGCATCTTCACGTAATCCAAAAGACAATACTTTCCTGTTGCCTGCAATGGATAACCAATACTCGAAGTACTTGTCATCTTTGTTAAGTACGGCAACACCATCTGGCTTGAGGGTTGCTATGATTTCGCCTTTACCTTTAGCAATCCCATCCAGGCCACCAAAACCTTCAATATGTGCCGCTCCAGCATTATTAAGGATTACTACATCCGATTTTGCTATAGTGCTTATGTAAGCAATTTCCCCAAGATGATTAGCGCCCATTTCGATTACGGCATAACGATGATCTTCATTGAGACGAAACAATGTCAACGGCACACCTATATCATTATTTAAGTTGCCTTTGGTAAACAGCACTGAACCCGCCACACCCAACACAGCGGCGGTCATTTCCTTAACTGTCGTCTTGCCGTTACTGCCAGTAATACCGACAACTTTCGCGCTAGCTTTATCCCGCCATGCACCTGCTAACTGCGCCAATGCCAAGCGTGTATCATCCACCAAAACATGCGGTAACTTGCTAGTAAAATCTTTATTTAGAATTGCCGCTGCCGCGCCAGCTTGTTCGGCTTTATCGACGAATTCATTGCCATTAAACTGATGCCCTTTGATAGCAATATACAGATCGCCAGCCTGAATAGCACGGGTATCGATGCTGACCGATGCAACTTCCACATCAGATCCAACATGCGTTCCGTTCGTCACTTTGGCTATTTCACTGAGCATCATCTTCATGTGTTACAAACCTTACTTGTAGCGCCTGTTCTGCAATTTGTTTGTCGTTAAATGGATATTGAATCCCATTGATTTCTTGGTAAGTCTCATGACCTTTTCCGGCTATCACAATGCAATCATCTTCTGCTGCATTGGCGATGGCATGTTGTATTGCCTGTTTTCTATCTTGGATTAATATCACCTTATCTGATCTGCATCCTGCCAAAATTTCATTGGCAATTTCTACGTTATTTTCAAACCGTGGGTTATCATCGGTGACAATAATGCGATCTGCCCATTGCTTTGCGATACCACCCATTTGTGGACGCTTACCTGCATCACGGTTGCCGCCACAACCAAATACTACCCAGAGTGATTGCTGACAGTGCTTACGTAAACTTGCTAACACCCGATACAAAGCATCCGGTGTATGGGCATAATCAATAAACACATTCAACCCGTTTGAGCTTGTGCTGCAAGGCTCTAAACGACCTGTTACCGATTTTATCGTCTGCATTTTCTTTGCTATATCGGCTAAGGATTCTCCCAGCGCAAGCATCACACCCAAAACACACAGCAAATTCTCTACATTAAAATCGCCAAAAAGCGGTGTCTTTACCTGCTGGACAACGCCTCGCCAATGCACGGTAAATTCAGTTCCTGACGAGGTGTGCTTTACTGCATCAGCAATAATGGATTCACCTTGCTTAATTGTTTTGCCTTTTACACTCACACCCCACACTACTACGGATTCCGGCACAGCTTCAATTATTTGCTCGCTACTTGCATCGTCTAAATTGACAACTACAAACTCCAGCCCAGGTGCTGCCAATAACTTCAATTTAGCACTTAGGTAATTTCCCATAGTACCGTGATAATCCAAGTGATCGCGGCTGATATTAGTAAACACTGCACCCTTAAAATGCACCCCATTTACTCGACCTTGATCCAATCCATGCGACGAAACTTCCATCGCTACAGTTTTCATTTTTGCCTTAACAAACTCAGCCAATATTTGCTGAACAGTTAGCGCATCTGGAGTCGTGTTGATCGTTTTGTTAAGCTGACCCCACTTGCCCCAACCCAAAGTACCAACTACCCCACAATCATCAAGTAACTGGCCTAAAAACTGGCTACAAGAGGTTTTGCCATTCGTTCCAGTTATGCCTACCACACTCAAGCCTTGGGACGGATTGCCATAAAATTTTGCTGCCAACTCCCCCAGTACAGAACCAAGGTGTTCAACGGGCACAAGGAGAATATCCGTTGGTTGCTCCGCAAGTCGATTACCATCGCCTGATGGATCAAACAATATTGCACAAGCTCCCTTTTCAATAACCTTATCTGCATAAGTCAAACCATGTTGGTTGGCTCCTGCCAATGCTATAAACAAATCGCCTACTGCAACTTCTCTGCTATTTAAAACTATGCCGCTGATGCTTAAATCATCAATGAGTTGCAATTCTTCATCGGTAAGAAAAACCAAACCTTTCAGTAATTTCGTAAGCCTCATTCCTGGCTAATCTCAATTCTTCCTAGCTATCAGGATAGGCATGGTGTTTTCCTGATCAGGTGTTACACCTAATAATCTTAAAGCACCCCCCATCACCTTGGAGAATACCGGCGCGGCAACCAAGCCGCCGTAATACTGCCCCGCCGATGGCTCATCTATCATGACCACAATAACCAAACGGGGATCACTAGCGGGTGCTAATCCTGCAAATAACGCAAAGTAGCTGTCTGCCGAATAGCCATGTGACCCAGCTTTTTTTGCCGTTCCGGTTTTGCCTGCAACCCGATAACCGTCAACCCTGGCTTCGTAAGCCGTACCTTCTTTACTTATCACGGTTTCCATCATTGTTCTGATGGTTTTGGCTGTTTTCTGCGATAACACGCGTTGTGCGTCTATGTCCTCATCACGTTTTAGCAAGCTCACCGAATGCAATACACCATCATCAGCCAATGCTGTATAAGCCCTAGCCAACTGTAAGGCTGATACATTTAGACCATAACCAAATGACAAAGTCGCCTTATCAAAATCACGCATCCGCTTCATGACTGGCATACGACCATCAGTTTCACCAGGGAAACCCGTGGCGGGTGAAGCACCAAAACCCATCTTGCTGAACATGTCCCAAAAATAATTGGTCGGCATCTTTAACGCCATCTTAGCGACACCGATGTTGCTGGATTTCTTGATCACACCTTCTACATTTAACACGCCATAATGATGCGTATCCCTGACGGTATGATTACCAACGGGGAATACACCATCCGTGTTAAAAAAATCTCCTGGGCGGATATACTTGCCTTCCAAGGCAGCCGCCACAGTAAAGGGCTTGACTGTTGATCCAGGCTCGAAAACTTCCGTAAACGCCCGATTCCGATAAAGACTTTCTTTGAGAAAGGCTTTCGAATTAGGATTAAATGACGGCTGATTGACTGCCGCCAGTATTTCTCCCGTCTTTGCATCCAACACGACGAGCGCACCCGCTTTAGCTTTGTTGCTGTCCACTGCATTTTGCAATTCCCGATAGGCCAAGTATTGAATACGCTGATCAATGCTTAATTGCAGGTTCTTGCCTGGAATGGGTGAGGCGATATTTTCAACATCGGCGATCACTTGATGCAGCCCGTCCTTGATGACCCGTTTTTTGCCATCCGTGCCTTTCAAAAGTGTTTCGTAACTTTGCTCCAGTGCAACTTGCCCTACATCTTCCGCATTGGTGAAGCCAAGCAAGTGAGCTGTTACCTCACCGGATGGAAAAAAACGCTTGAACTCGCGCAGAATATCAATACCCGCCAGCTTTAAATCTTTAACCTGTTCGGCAAGTCCAGGGTTGATTTTTTTTGCCAAGTAGGCAAAGCCTTTGCCTTTTTTCTCATCGAGAATGCGATTTACCTTGCCGGAAGGTAAGTCCAGCAGTTTTTCTAGTTGAGCAATCTTTGCTGCTTTTTCTGTCTTGTATGCGACTTTTACTTCCTGGATTTGGCTTTCGGTTAACTTTTCACCGCCATGATCCGCTCTGAAATGTTTTTCCATTTGCTTAATAACGCTCTCGTTATCCTTAACGAATTCTTTTGGATTTATTGTTATGGAGGGCGCAGGAGAGCTGATTGCTAATGCCTCACCATTACGGTCTTCTATAATGCCTCGGTAAGATGAAATTGATACCGTGTCCACATAGCGACTACGCTCTTGTAAAAAATCTTTTTTGAATACCTGCAAATGCACCGCACGACCAACAAGCACCACCATGCAGCCCATTATAAAGCTGAGTAAAAACCGCCTTCTTCCTGAAAAATCACTGGCCTGTTTCCGTGGCTTGTTTGCATTAGTTAATATCTGCATCTAAGGCTTTATATAAATAATACTTTCACGCGGAGGCATAACCAGCTTTAATCGCTCTTTCGCAATCCGCTCGACTCGATTTTGTTCAGCCAATGTCGATAATTCCAATTGCATTTGCCCCCACTCCACTTCATATTGATCTAATGCCCGTTCGTGACGCTCAATATCTATAAAAATGGAACGCGAGTAATTTTTGCTATAGATAACTGCTAATGCCGACGACATCAGCATGATCAGCAGCACGATTATCCCTACCGTACTAAGCCTACTGATAACTCGGTCATTTGCCATTGCCTAAACCCGCTCCGCTACCCGCATAACCGCACTACGTGATCTTGGGTTTTGTTCAATTTCAAGCTTATCTGCCTTCAACGGCTTACCTCGTTTCACTAAAACACCCTTAGCTATATCCGCTTCCTTAACAGGGAATTTACCTGGATCGTACTTAGCGCCAGATTCACTTCTTATAAACTGTTTGACTATCCTGTCTTCCAGGGAATGAAAGGAGATCACTACCAAACGACCACCTTGCTTCAGCACTCGTATAGATTGCTGCAATGCCTCTTTCAGCTCATCCAGCTCTTTGTTGACTTCAATCCTTATCGCCTGAAAACTACGTGTTGCCGGATGTTTGTGTTTCTCGCGCTTTGGAATAACATCCTCTATCAGCTTCGCCAGTTCGCGCGTTGTGGTTAACGGCTTTTCCGCTCTGACCTCAACAATCGCCTTGGCGATACGCCTTGCAAAGCGCTCTTCACCGTATTCAAATAACACTCTGACCAATTCTTTTTCATCAACCTTGGATAACCATTTCGCAGCCGTCAGATCAGCACTGCTGTCCATCCGCATATCCAAAGGACCGTCTTGCATAAAACTAAATCCCCTGTCAGGATTATCCAATTGTGGAGATGACACGCCCAAATCCAACAAAATGCCGTCTATTTGTCCTAGCAAACCCTCACTAGCAACCACGCTTTCCAACGCTGAAAAACAATTGTGCTTTAAGGCAAAACGCTTATCCTCAAGCATTGACCTTGCTACATCTGAATCAACTGCATCCACATCACGGTCAAACGCCAACAAACGCCCCGACGACCCCAGCAACGACAATATTCCCTGACTATGCCCACCCCGTCCAAAGGTGCCATCCAGATAAATACCGCCCTCCTTTATTGCTAACTGCTCCAAAACCTCAGACAACATAATCGGCTTGTGCTGCACTTGATTAATCCGCTTAAAAAGACAGATTGCCTAACGCTTCTAACTCTTGATCGTCCTCATCATCCATAAATTGAGCCTCTTCTTTGTTCCAAGCATCTTCATTCCAGACCTCAAAACGATTAAGATTGCCCACCAAAACCACTTTTTTATCCAAATTGGCAAACTTCCTTAATTTTTCTGGCAGCAAAAGGCGACCTTGTGCATCCATTTCACATTCAGTGGCATAACCAATAAGAAAACGCTTTATTTTGACTGATAACTTTTTGAAAGCAGATAACTCACTGAGCTTAATTTCGAGTTTTTCCCAAGCGGGCAAAGGATAAATCCACAGACATCCATCCATTCCAACACAACGTTCATCCACAGCAACGGTGGCGATTAAATGGCAGTCACAACTCTTCTGCACCAACTCACGATAGCGAGTTGGAATTGCAAACCGACCTTTTTCATCGAGATTAACTGTGGTATTGCCTCGAAACAAGATTTCCCCCGCAAGCTCTCTTCTGAGCAGCTCCACAAAATATCCACTGAGCTACCCTTATTCACCACAAAACATCCACTTGAATTTAGAATAGCACAAGCAAAGGGGAATTAAAATAAAAAAATATCTTTTTTGACAATCACTTAGGTAAAAACTACGGAAAACTATAAAGTCAGAATCAGCTAAAAATAAATTCTATTTTTATCAGCCTGTTAAATAATTTAGTTAACAAATTACATTAGACTTGATGGCTTTTTTGAGCTTGTTTTCGATTGTTTTTAGAAAAATACAGGGAAATAACTTTGAAATTGACAATCTTTGTCCAGCAGAAGTGGATAAGATGAAAAGACGGGGTCACCTTATAAACAACGTGGAATTCACAAAGAAGGTCGGTAGCGTTTAAGGTCATCCACCGTATCCAGATCCCATTGTGTGTCTAATTCGTGGTAGTCGAGACTTAGAGATTGCAATCTGACACGGGTTAAGCCCAAGACTTCATCGGTTCCCCAAGGCATATTGTCGAACAAGGCTGGTTGTGGCTGCTTAAGACCTATCAGCACATAACCGCCGTCTTCCGCAGGGGCTAAAACAGAAGGTTTACCTTGGGTTAACTGGCTTAAGCCTTGCTCAAGATCGCCATTGGTAAGGGATGGACAATCGCACCCTATGATAATTGCACTACTAAACTGGGCTAACGCCTGACCAAAAGCATGGTGCATTCGTTCACCCAAGTCTGCACCTTGTTGTAAGTGCTTATCTACAGAATACGTTTGCGCCAATGCCGTAAAAAAAGGATGGTCGATAGTCGGCGAACACCATACACACACCTCACATAAGTGATTTTGTGTGGCTGTTTGTAATGTCTTTTGGGTCAGTTCGCAATGCAGTTGCGCCGCCTCTTCGCCAGTTAAGGGCGGAATTAGCCTAGTTTTCACTTGTCCAGGTATTGGTGCTTTGCAGAACACCATGATTACCGCATCAGGAAATAGGTACATTATCCTCGGCGATTAGCCGCTGATTTGAAAGGAATAAGCAAACATCGCATAAAACCTAATTCCTCTTGTTTACGGTAAGCATTTAAACCGATGGGCATCATGGTTTGGGCTTGCTTAGGCTCTGCGGTATAGGTTTTGCACAGCCTGTCCCAACAGGCAATAGAAAAGCCGTAATTGCTATCCGTTTCAATGGGTTCTGCGGAATGGTGAATGCGGTGCATGTCCGGTGTGATAATCAACCAGCGGAGTATTTTATCCACTTTCTCTGGAATCCTGACATTGCTGTGGTTAAACGTCGCCGCGCCATTAAGGATAATCTCAAAGGCAACAATAGCTTCAGGATTGCCGCCAATAAGCACAATACACATTGCCTTATAAAACATGGAGATAACGATTTCCAGCGGATGGAAACGCACCGCCGTAGTCGCATCAAATTCCAGGTCGGTATGGTGTATTTTGTGTAGCCGCCATAATATCGGCCATTTGTGCATAAGGATGTGTTGCCCATAAATGGCGAAATCAAGGATCAGCAAAGTCATTATTATCGAGAAACCCGATGATAGCCGCCATATATTCAACAATCCGTAACTGTGTTCTGCTACTACGACTGCGCTCGTGTATGCTAGTCCACCAATAGTAAAGCGCATTAAGACCATATTCAACAACGCAAACCCCAGATTCACAGGCCAACGCCGCCTACGGCTGACCTGTTGGACACGCCTCGGCTTTATGGCTTCCCAGCTTACCATGATGCCAAAAATGCCTAGTGCTGCACCCAGCCGGATCAGGTTTTCCAAAACTGCCCCTTACTGTATAAAATCGCCAAGGTTTGCGGTTCTGCACCTAGGGCATAACGTAAACGTAAGCTCCACATCAGCAAAATTGTCCAAACCACACCGAACTGTTCCCAGCGTCTGCCCGAACTAATCACTTTGGTTTTCAGGCAGACCGATGGAGTAATTTTCTTAAGCTTTTTGCACAGCGCAATATCTTCCATCAACGGTATGACCGGATACCGCCCTACGGATTCAAACAATTGCTTATTGACGAAAATAACCTGATCGCCCGTAGCAATTCCAGTTATACGAGAACGCCAATTCATCAACAAGGCAACTAGATTCAACATGGGATGTTTGCCACTCAATTGCACATCAAACCGCCCCCATCTCGCCTTGTTATTTCTTGCTTGTGTAATCTGGCTTAGGGCATCATCCGGCAAAAAAGTATCGGCATGTAAAAAAATCAGCACATCACCTTCTGCACTTTCAGCACCGATATTCATCTGGATAGCACGACCTTTTGCTGATGACATGACCTTATCGGCAAAAGGCTGGGCAAGCCGTTTGGTATTATCCGTACTGCCGCCATCAACTACAATAATTTCACAACAATCCCGTAATGGTTGTAATTCCATCAGGCAATTTACGATAACTTGCGCCTCGTCAAGTGTTGGAATAATGATAGAGAAATTCATAGCAAACCAATAAGTTGAGCCCTACGTAAGGTAATCCCGTTTTTGTCTTAATATTGCATTTATCAAGCTAAAAGTTTAACACGCCTATTCGCAGCATAACTGTTTTAAGGCTTTAATCAACAAACGTGTGACGCATGGAAACCGTAAGGTGTTCCGTCTCGCCGACCAAATATAGTATATTCATATCTAACCAAGGTTAAATGATCCGATAACCTCTCGTACCTTGCTAATACTGGAAAAGACTATGAACAAATGCAAGTGGGCGCTGCATAGCGCGAATGAAGAACATTACCATGACCATGAATGGGGCGTACCTGTGCATAACGACCGCCTGCTGTTTGAATTTCTGGTGCTTGAAGGCGCACAGGCAGGTTTAAGCTGGTCAACCATACTGAATAAACGTCAGGGTTACCGGAAAGCCTTTGATAATTTTGATGTGGAAACCGTGGCGCAATATGACGAAAACAAGGTCATCGAATTATTGCAGAACTCGGAAATCATCAGGAACAAGCTGAAAATAACAGCAGCAATCACAAATGCGCGGGCTTTTATCAAAGTCCAGGAAGAATTCGGTAGCTTTGACGATTATATCTGGCGTTTCGTGGACGGTAAACCACTGCAAAATAGCTGGCAACATCACCATGAACTCCCCGCTTCCACTGATTTATCTGACCTGATAAGCCGGGATTTAAAAAAACGCGGCTTCAAGTTTGTCGGCAGCATTATTTGTTATGCCCACATGCAGGCAACAGGCATGGTGAATGATCACACGGTGGATTGTTTTAGGTATACTCAGGTAAAGCAACTGGCGGAAATAAAGCTTTAAGCAGAATACCGCTTAAAAGCAAGCATTTAGTGGCTGTTGATTAGCGATGCGTTTATTTTATAGGACATAACGCCATAACCTTAACCGAACCCCCCTGCCCAGAACTTTATAATAGGGGGATTCGATACTTTGCTATTGTGCGGTGATTAACGATACTTACCGCTAATCAATCAGTACAATCTTTAGCAGCACTTACCCGCTTGCGTTGCGCCAGGGACTTCAATCAATCGTCCTGAGGTCACGTCGTAGATATAGCCATAAATGGGGATGTTGCCTGGTACTAGCGGGTGACATCTGATGCGGCAAACGTCTTCGGTGACACTTTCTTCCTGGGTTTTGATGGTCAGCCAATTGATGTATTTGCCTTCGGTACAACCTGAACCTTCGCAGCAATCATGCCAGCCGTTTTCGTCGATGGACGCAGTTTTCAAGCTGCTGGATAGCAAATCACCCATGATTTCGTTGGTGAATAATTCCATGCCGCAGTTGGTGTGGTGGATGACAAACCACTCTCTGGTTCCGAGTAGTTTGTATGATATTACCAATGAACGAATCGCATCGTCACTGGCACGACCACCGGCATTGCGGATGACATGGGCATCACCTTCTGACAATCCGGCATATTTGGCGGGATCCAAACGGGCATCCATGCAGGTCAAAATAGCAAAACTTCTGGCTGGGGGCAGGGCTAACGAGCCTTTATCGCCAAAATTATTTACATAGTCTCTGTTTGCTGACAGCACTTCATTAAGAATGTTACTCATATCTCACTCCGTTATTATTATTTATGGGCAATAAAAAGCCGCTTGATTCTGCCATATCACATGAGAAAAACCAAGCGGCATTAACTATCTCCGGTGCAGAGTGTATACTCATAAACCAGAGTTTTGAATAGCCGATTAAATTTATAAAATATAAATTTTAAGTTTATAGTATGGATAAACTGAACAATATGCAGGTGTTCTGCCGCATTGTCGAACTGGGCACTTTCGCGGCGGTCGCCAGGGAAATGGATTTGTCCGCGATGATGATCAGCAAGTATATCGCGCAATTGGAAGAATCCCTGGGGGTTGCGCTGTTAAACCGGACTACCCGTAAAATCAGCCTGACTGAGGCCGGGGAGGTTTATTATCACCGCAGTAAACAGCTTCTTGATGATTTTTCTGAACTCGACGAATCCACTTCCCAGCTAGGACGGAACGTCAAAGGTACGCTACGAATCAGCGCCTCGATTGATTTTGGTGGCCTGTACATGGTTCCGGCCATCGACGCTTATCAACAGGTATATCCTGAAGTCAAAATCATGATGACCTTGCATAACAGCCAGGTAAATTTAAGTGAAGGCAGTATTGACCTTTCTATCTTGGTGACCGACAGCCTTGATTTGAGCGTGGTTGCCAGGAAAATTGCCGAAACCCGGCTGTGCACCTATGCTTCACCCGCTTATATCCGGCAATACGGCGAACCCAAAACCATTGAGGAGTTAAAGTTTCACCATTGCCTTTACAACACCGACACGCCGCACAAGGATTACTGGATTTTTATGGTCGGTAGCGAAGAAGTCAAAGTCAGGACAACCTGGCGTTTCGCCTCAAATAACGGCAGGGCATTATGTCAAGCGGCGGCTTTGGGCATGGGCATTACGCAAGCGCCGGAACTATCCGTCGCAACCTATCTCGCCCAAGGCCAATTGGTGGAAATATTGCAGGATTACCGCATTCCAACATTGGCAATTTATGCCACTTACTTGCAACGGCGATTTATGCCAGCGAAATTGACGACATTTGTGGATTTTTTAATTCGTTATTTTGCTGAGATTGATATGCACAATCTGCAATGAGGCATGTTGCCCAGTCACTCGGAAGTTACATCGTTCCCATGCCGGAGCGTCACTGCCATTAAGGTAAGCGTTGAGACATCGTTAACTTGGAGTGCAAACCTAGGTTTGCGCGTCGGCATTTGCTGTTTATAAGGAGGTCAAAAAACATGTTTTTTGACTCCGTATCCCTTAACTTAATGGCAGTGATGCCGGAGCGTGGGAACGGTAAACAAATGGAGTAAAAAAAACATGTTTTTTATTCCCCTAGAACCATTTTCCAGTTGCCGTTTTTTCCAAGCAGCTTCTAAGCGTCATCTTGGCCGCTCACGGTAAGCCCGTGGCAATGGATTGGTATATTTTGAACAAAAACGCCACCCGTGCGGCATCGTCTTTTTTGCTCCCTTCGACTTTGCTAGGCTTGTACCCGTAGGCGGCATCAACGGCCTTATCCAGTTGGTTGTGGGCTTTGCGTAAGGTTTCGGGCATGTTATTGGGTGCGTACAGTTGGGCTAAGGAACAGCGTTGACCTTGGTCGGCACAGCGGGTTTCTTCGGCGGTACGGGCATCCAGTATGGCTAGTGCGGCAGTTTCGATTTTTTGTTGGTGGTCGGGTTTGACGGCTTGCGGGAAGGGGAAGTTGTTGTAGACGATGGTGTTGGAGTAGCGATAATCGCTTTTAAGCCGACCGCAAACTGTCCGCATCCAGGCATTGTGAAAGGTGGAGCAGAGTATGCCGAAATAGTACAGGCTGGCGTTGGGGAGCATAAAACAAGCGTTACTGGCAATAACCGACGCAGGGAAATAACCGATGGGAATAAAGTTGCGTTGTTCTGAAGAAACACTTGGAATCAATAAGTATGGCTGGTCAGTTTGGCGTATTTTTTGGAACAAATAAGGCGTACCGGCATCTTTTAAGGTTTCCTTATCGGTACTTGCAGAACGCATTTTTACAACGGCTGCCATGCGGCGTTTAATTTCTGGTGACTTAATACGGTCTTCTGATGTACTGTCTTTTAGCCACAAGCAATAACGAGGTATGTTTTTAATAAATTCTTCTGCACCTATAAACAAGCGTATATATTTGGCGGCGATTGGGTCGTTTTGACGAATATTGTCAGCTTCTGCTTGCGATAACAGTAAATTTCCACCATCGGTGGGTTTGCTGCCATAAACCATTTCTGGCACGTTAGGGTTTAAAGGCTTAGTGCGCTTATCAATTAGCACGGTATCAGCATCGACCAGATACGGATTGATCTGCTTGGCGGTGATTTCGGTCGGCAGGCCTTTGATGTTGTCGCCGTAATCAAACAATCGGTGCGGTGTAGAGGCGAAAAATTTTTCGCCTCTAGCGCAGATGAAACCCATGATGACGCAATGGACGGCGGCGATGCCTTTGCCTTCGTTGCTCCATTGGAAGGTGCGGTGGGCAAAATGCAGTTTGATGTTGAGCTTTAATAATTCTGTCCACAATAAGGCGACTTGTCCGCCTTGGGTCAGGCTGTTGGTGGACACAAACGCCACCGGAATAGCCGTATTAGCTTGGATATAACGCGCCGCCTTAACATGCCAAGCGGCAACTAAATCCAATACTCCCGCACCGTCCATGCCTTTAAATACTATGGTGCAATCGGCTTTTTGTTCTTTAGTTTGGAAAGTACTGCCGACAAACGGCGGATTGCCCATGATGTAACTGCATTGTTACGGCGCTATCACGTCTACCCAGTTAATCCTTAAGGCATTGGCGCAAACGATGTTGGCTTTTTTTGTGAGCGGGATGCGGTGGTAGTAAAGCCCAAGGCTTTGCACTTTCAGGTTCATTTGGTGGTCAGTGAGCCAGAGCGCGGCCGTGGCGATTTGCACTGCGCTGGGGTCTATTTCGATACCGTGGAATTGATGGACGTTGCAGCGTATCAGGGTGTCGATGTCGATTTGGGCGGTGAGCCGTTTGCCCCAGATTTTTTTGATGACTTCCAATTCCAGCAAGCGCAATTCTCGGTAGGCAATCACTAGGAAATTGCCGCAACCACAGGCGGGGTCAAAAAAGTTAAGGCCAGCAAGCCGGTCGTGAAAGGCGTTCAGTTTATGGTCGTTCTTGCCACATTTGGCAAGTTCTGTGCGTAAGCCGTCCATAAACAGCGGGTTGATGACTTTCAGGATATTTTCTTCGCTGGTGTAATGTGCGCCCAGTTCGCGGCGTTTTTTGGTTTTGGCGGTGGCGGCTTCATCATCAAAGTGCATGATTGCCTGAAATAACGAGCCGAAAATCGCGGGGCTAATGTCGCTCCAGTCCAGTTTGGCGCATTCGATCAGCGTATTACGGGCGGCTTCGTCGAATTCGCAATGGGCAAGGCCGCCATCAAACAATGCACCGTTGATATAAGGAAAACGGCTGCGCTGTTCTGGCAGGCTTGCCAACCGCTTTTGCCCCTTATAATCGGGGTGTGCTTTCAGGTAGCTGTCATCGGGCTTGTTGAGCGTATCAAACAGCGCGGTCAATTCGCCATGCAGGTCTGAGCCGTCCCGTTCGGTATGGTTTATCAGGTAGTCGAGGAACAGGCCGTTCTCATTGAACAAGCCCGTGTCTTCGGCAAACAGGCAGAACAGCAAACGCACCAGGTAAGTCTCCAAATCTTTGCCGGTGTAGCCGGTGGCTTTAAGCGCATCATGCAGTTGCGCCATCTTTTCGGCGGCTTCTTTGTTGATGTGGGCTTGTTGTTCAAGGGCGATGGTTTCATAGCCTGCAAGAAACAGGAACGGCCCCAGGTGTTGCGGCAAGTCGGCGAGCTTGATTTCAAGGCGCGGCACGCCCGTTTTGCGGTCATACAGGTGCAGGTTGGTAAAGTCGCTGACCAGGATATAGTCCGGCAGGTCTTTGTCGGGAAGAAAGCTGACATAACGGCTAGCTTGGCGGTAAGCCTCGTCAAGATCTTTTCCGGCAGATTTCATTTCAATCAGCAAGAAACCTCGCAACAAACCATCTATCCATTTGGCTTGGCTTTTGTTGTTTTCCTTAACCTGATATTGCCAATCAATCCGGTTTGGGCTGATGCCGAATATCCCGCAAAATTCGCGCATGAAGTCCTGGTCGCGCCGTTTTTCTGAGGTTACGCCCTCAAAGTCTTTGGCGAACTTACTGGCGCGTTGACGAATTGAGTTTAGGTCAAGGGTTGCGGTCATATTCTTTCAATAATTGTTTAACCAAACAGCTTCTTAAAAACGTCGAGGACGGGGTTTCAAGCCCAATACCGTTAAGTTAAAGAAAAAATCGTCGTTCCGGCATGGATTGCCGGAACCCAGAAGCCAAGGATGGCTTACGTTGTTCACATCCCTGTGGGCTGGATACCGGCAATCCATGCCGGTATGACGGCTTAACTTAATGGCAGTGACGCTGAAGCGTGGAAACCATGAATGGGGCATTCGCAATAATAACGATATTGTCAATCACACAATTCACAGAAATTAACTACCGTATCGGTAAATTGTGTAAATCAGAATTTGTCTACTTTTCTTCGCAGGGACACCCCAGATAACGATAAACCGCCGCACCCAGCAAAGCACCAATGATAGGCGCAACCCAGAACAACCAGAGTTGTGCCATCGCCCAGTCACCCACATAAAGTGCCACGCCCAGACTTCTTGCTGGATTCACTGAGGTGTTGGTTACGGGTATGCTGATTAAATGGATCTTAGATTCAACTCATAAGTGCAATTCATTTTAACGTGATTGAAAGAGGTTAGCTGATATAGTTCAAGGCTTTTTCAATCCGACCAAAGATGAGGAAGCTTATGAAAGGTTATAAACAGCTAACCCAGATACAAAGATACCAGATTGA
>NZ_CBAROL010000009.1:0-80396 GCF_964779595.1 Methyloglobulus sp. | reverse complement strand
ACCCTCTCCGATGTTCTGTAAGCGCGGCATTATGGTTTATCGGCATCTAACTGTCAACCGATGATTTTGCGCCGCTGGGTGTTTTACCGCTATTTCAAAAATAGCCGCATTGTTTATCTCGTAGATGAGAACCTCAAAGGACAATCGAACACCTTAAATTTAGCTATTCATCGTGTTCATCACTGCAGCTATGTCGCCTGAAATGATTTGATCGATAAACCCCTTGCCGTGTTCAATCGCTGAGTGCATAAGCTGACTATCACTCTTGGACGGTGCTGATAATACGTAATCCGCAACGACCACTTTCGCAGGAGGACGACCTATGCCTATGCGTAGGCGGTAAAAATCTTTTGCGCTTAGGTGTGCGATAATGTCTCTTAAGCCATTGTGTCCGGCGTGACCGCCATCTTTCTTTAGCCTTACAACACCTGCATCAAAATCCAGCTCATCGTGAACAACGAGGATTTCTTCTGGCGTAATTTTGTAATACCGAGCCACTTTGCCAACCGACTGACCACTTCGGTTCATGAACGCTTGGGGTTTAAGCAACAAGATCTTTTCACGGGCGATAGTACATTCTGCCATTAGACCCTGAAATGCAGGTTTATTTGACCAAGCACCAGACCGCTCGGAAGCTAGGCTGTCTAAAAACAAAAACCCGGCATTGTGCCGGGTTTTTTCGTATTGTTGACCTGGATTCCCCAGGCCAACGATAAGTTTTATCATAGCCAGTCTATCGCATTACTCGGCTGCTGCTTTTTCAGCATCATCGGCAGCGTCATCTTTGCTGGCTTTTGATGCCATCATCGAAGCGACTGGCAAATCGTGATCCGCACCTTGGTGCAATATCACAATTTCGACACCTTTCGGTAAAATTATATCGGACAGATGGAGGGTTTCACCAATGTCCAGCTTTGCCAAATCCACTTCGAGGTATTCTGGTAAGGCCGAAGGCAAACAAGTCACTTCGACATCCACCATAGAATGCGTGGCAATGCCGCCTTTCTTGCCACCAATAGAGGTATCTTCGTTAATAAAGTGCAACGGAACATGCACTTTAATCGCTTCTTTCATACTGACCCGTTGAAAATCCAAATGCAGAATCTGGAATTTAGCAGGATTGCGTTGTACGCCTTTTAAAATGGCTTTTTCGGTTTTGCCATCAACGGTAACATCCAACACATGCGAATAAACCGCTTCATGCTCAAGATGCTTTACCACTTCGTTATGGCTTAACACCAGCATTTTTGGCTCGGCATGACCACCGTATATAACTGCTGGTACTTTACCTTGACGACGTACGCCTCGCGCTGCGGTGGTTCCTGACTGTCCACGACTTTCAGCGACAAATTCAAATATATTTGACATTTCAACTCAACCTCGCGCCTCAAGCGCTCTATAAACTCTAAACTCAACAACTTTAAACGACGTAAAGTCAATCAACGTAAAGTGAACTCACTGACTCACCTACGGCAATACGTCTTATCGTCTCAGCCAACATTTCAGCGACGCTTAACTGCCTGATTTTCTCAGACTGTGCGGCCTCTACGCTCAAAGGTATGGTATCGGTTACCACTAATTCATCCAGCACCGAACCGTTAATGTTTTTCATTGCATTACCCGACAACACGGGATGGGTACAATAGGCCACCACTTTAATAGCGCCGTTTGCTTTTAATGCGGTAGCTGCGTGACACAAAGTGCCTGCCGTATCAACCAAGTCATCAACCAGCACACAGGTACGACCATCTACATCGCCAATAATGTGCATAATTTCAGACACATTGGCTTTGGGTCTGCGTTTGTCGATGATGGCGAGATCGGCATCATCCAGTCGCTTGGCAAGCGCCCTGGCCCGTACCACCCCGCCAACATCTGGCGAAACCACAATTAAATCCTTGTACTGCTGCCGCCATACATCACCCAATAACAGCGGAGATGCGTAGACATTATCGACAGGAATATCAAAAAATCCCTGGATTTGGTCAGCATGTAAATCAACGGTTAATACCCGATTAGCGCCTGATTGCTCTATCATTTGGGCAACCAACTTGGCGCTGATTGGCACTCGCGCCGATCTTGACCTTCTATCTTGCCGAGCATAGCCGTAATAAGGCAATACTGCTGTTATTCGTGATGCAGAAGCACGCTTAAGTGCGTCCATCATCACTAGCAACTCCATCAAATTTTCGTTAGTGGGTGAACACGTTGGCTGGATGACAAAAACATCCTTACCACGGACGTTTTCTTCAATTTCTACAGCAACCTCACCATCACTAAAGCGCCCAACAGTCGCCATTCCTAGGCGCATGTTAAGCTTTTTAACTATACCCTCGGACAAAGCCAAGTTAGCATTTCCCGAAAACACCATCATTGCGGTGTCGTTCATCCGAGTTCTCCTAAGTCTTTCTTAGTCCATGCGGAAATAGTGGCTGGGTCGCTAGGATTCGAACCTAGGTATGCGGAGATCAAAACCCCGTGCCTTACCGCTTGGCGACGACCCATTAATTCACGATATTAGTATGATAATCATTAAGCTTTGCAAACAAAGGCGATTCATTGACACCTTTTGCCAAATAAGCAACCCACTTGCTTTTCAGCTTGTGGTAAGCACCGGCGGCGGCATTGTACGAATCAAACTGTGCAAACACGCAGGCACCTGTTCCGGTCAGTCTTGCCTCTGAAAATGCCGACAAGTCTTGCAGAGCTTCTTTAACCAGCGGGTAACGCTCACAAACCACCTGAAGACAGTCGTTTTGGTGGTCGCCACTAATAAAGCCCATCATTGTGATGGATTTACTATTACGTGTCAAATCTTTAGCGGAAAAAATTTCCCGTGTTTCCACATGGCAATCTGGCTTTATGATTACAAGCCATTGTTCAGGAATGGTAATTTTATCCAGCTTTTCCCCAACCCCTTCGGCCCAGGATGTATGTCCGTAAATGAACACTGGGACATCTGCGCCTAGCGACAAACCCATCGTGAGCAGTTTTTCTTTGGGAAGATTTAACCCCCAAAGGGCATTCAACACCACTAACGTGGTTGCGGCATCAGAGCTACCGCCCCCCAAGCCACCACCCATAGGCAAGTTCTTTTCCACTTCGATGCGTACACCTAATTCGCAGCCAGTCTCGGCCTTGAGCAACTTTGCGGCACGAACCGTCAAATCATCCGCTTCTGCTACGCCAGGAATGGTCTTTAGCAGGCGCACTTCGCCATTATCAACTGGATGAAAAATCAGCCAATCGCATAAGTCTACAAACTGGAACACGGTTTGCAGGAGGTGGTAACCATCTTCCCGCTGACCTACAATACGCAACATCAAATTCAATTTTGCAGATGCCGGCCAGCGTTCTGCCCATGCCGCCTGATTACTTAGCATTTTTGCCATTCAAATCCCATTGATCGACAATCAGTTTCAGCTTCGCATGGTCATTCGTGACCGCCATTTTGTGTGGCAGGGTTTCAGCACCCGTCTTCTGCATTTCTTTGTAAGCGATCAACCAGCCGTTCTGTACAAAACCATCGTCAGTTTCCTGAAATTTTTGCTCTGCTTCTGGCAATCCCACCGCCCAAAAACGCAATGACTGCAATGGTACAAACAGCCCTAATTGCTGATTAATGAACTGCTCCGGCTGATTTGATGTTTGCACATTGCCGCCACCACGGTCTATTTTGACGACATTTCCAACGAGTTCAATAACCACAGCACCTTGACCTAGCGGCCCAGACAGCTTTATTTTTTCTGAATCAGGCAAATGATTCCATTCTATATTGGCTGACCATGAATCTTTGGGCGAGGATATTGCTACCCGCCCTTCCAGATGCCATTCTTGCATATCATACAAATGCGCTCTAGCCACCTGAGAATAATGCCCATTTGGTACGGTAGATATGCTAGCGCAAGCGGATAACAACAGCACAAAAGAAGCTGTGCCTAGCTGTTTTGATAGTTGGTGCAACACGTTATTTACTGGAATCTGATTTTAGGAATTTATTTTTAAATCCAAGCAGATAAGGATCATCAGGTGCGTTACCTAAGGCATCCATAATGAGTTTTTGAGCTTCCTCTTTCTTCCCTGAAACCCAAAGCACTTCGGCAAGATGGGCGGCAATCTCATTTTCGGGTTGCTTATCGTACGCCTTTTGCAAATAGTCTAGTGCAGCTTGGTAATTGCCCATTTTGTACTTTAGCCAACCATAACTATCCAGAATCACCGCCTCTTCCGGCTTGATTCTTAACGCATGATGGAGATAAGTTTCCGCTTCAGCATAACGGGTGGTTTTATCTGCCAAACTGTAACCCAAAGCGTTTAATGCCTCGACATTGTCCGGCACTTTAGCCAATATTTTCTGTAAATCGGCTTCCATGACATCGAGCTTACCCATACGATCAGCTATCAACGCTCTGGAATAAAGCAATTCCTCCTGATCTGGGTAATTTTTCAATTCCCCAGTCAAATAGTTGTACGCTTTTTCTTGCTGCTTTTGCTGGCTGTATAATTCCGCCTGAATCAACACAATACGCAGCTTTTGTTTGGGAAATCTACTCGGCAACGCTTTCAAACGTTGTTCCGCTTTATCGTACTGCTTGTCCTTAGCCAGCAAGGATATACCCGTTACGGCGGCCTCAAACTGGAATGGTCCATCGGTGACTTTATCAAACCAAGCCAGCGCATTTGCTGTGTTATCACGCTTTTCTTCGATTTTACCCAGATAAAAATTCGCTTGATTGCGCCACTCAGCTTGTCCTAACAATTGCTTGAAAATATCTTCTGCTTTGCTGTCATGGTCTAATTGCAAATGCACCAAGCCTAAGGAAAACAGGCTTTCATAATCTTTGGGGTCATTGGAAACGAGTGTTTCATATACCTCACCTGCCTCATTGTACTTGGCAGCCTTGATAAGTACTTGCGCCAGCAGTTTTTTAAATTTTTGGTTATCAGGGTATTTGGCGACTGCATTTCGCAATAAGGTTTCTGCACGATTGAAATCTTCTGCATAAACCGCCATTTGCGCTTGTAAAATCAAAGCCTTATCCAAATCTGGCTGTAATTTTAAGGCACGTTCGATTTTTCTTTCAGCCAATTCTTTGTTCTTCATATCCGCCGCTAGCAAAGACTGGATAAAGAAGATAGATGCTTGATCGGGATGCTTTACCGACAAGGTTTCCATCACCTCGTAGATAAATGGGACGCTACCATCTTTTTGCAATGCGCCAGCCAATTCAAACAAGGTTTTTTCAAAACCGGCTGGATCTTGCTTTAAAAGCCCGTCCAACTGCTCAACAGACTGTTGTTTATTTTCAGATTTTAGTGCCGAAAGAGCCGCTATTTTTCTGGCAGAAAGATTTTTTGGATCTTGCTTCAGCCACAAAGAGACGGCTTCATTAGTTTTATTGCCATCTTTCATGTACATGGCAATCATTGCTGCGCGTTCGGTAAGCCGTGGATCATGAACCCGCTTTGCGGCTTCCAGATAGCCTTCCAGTGCCACATCGTACTGACCTCGTTGTCCGGCAATTTCCGCCGTCATCAACATAAACAGCACGTCGGGATCAATGGAAGTTTTATCTTCCTTATGTTCACTTTTACTCAGTGGCTTGGTTAACCCAAGCGATTTTTCAGCCGCTTTAGGTACACCAGTCTGCTCCGGCGCAGTCGCACAAGCCGCAAGAATAACGAGGGAAATAACTGAAAACAATCTTAAAATTGACACAGATGATCCTATCTTTAATTCACAAAATATCCCGCATAGATTAGCAGAAATCCCAATTGGTTCAGACTGTTAATTTATTTTGACACTATTGTACAGTTAATCAGATACTTACTAAATATTTAAAATGCTGCTGCCATTCATAAACAATAATTCTTTCTTAAGCAGATCATCGTATCCTTTTTCCATTAAGCAAACCTTTTTTGTGCCATATATTGTTGATAACACTAGCCTATGGAGTCCAACTCAATCCTCTTTTCCAAATCTGTTACAATTTGCACAATCCGTTCATTTTTTTAGCTCATGACACTTTTAGCCGTCGGAATCAATTATAACACCGCGCCAGTTGCGATCCGCGAGCGTCTGTCATTCCCTGCCGACACCTTATTTGCGTCCTTAAAAGAATTACGGCAAGTCCGCGAAATCAGCGAAGCCGCTATACTGTCTACCTGCAACCGCACCGAATTCTACTGCACTACCAACACCGCAAATGAGCAATTCCTGATTGATTGGGTGGCAGAAACCAAAAACATTGATGTCGCTAGCTTTAAACCCTATTTGTACACTCATGCCGATAACCAGCTAATCCGGCACATGTTTCGAGTGGCTTGCGGTTTGGATTCCATGATCTTGGGCGAGCCTCAAATACTCGGCCAAATGAAATCTGCTTACCAATCGGCTTGTGAAGCCGGCACTTTGGGGAAAAATCTAGGCAGACTTTTCCAGCAAACTTTTACCGCTGCCAAAAAAGTCCGCACCGATACGGCAATAGGCTCCAGCCCAGTCTCAGTGGCTTTTGCTGCCGTGCAACTTGCCCAACAGATCTTTGACAATCTAAAGGAGCAAACCGCGCTATTAATCGGTGCTGGTGAAACTATCGAGCTTACTGCACGGCATTTACGCCAACAAGGCATAGGTCGCATTATTATTGCCAACCGAACCCTTGCAAAGGCACAAGCTCTAGCCGAACAATTTAGCGGAGTAGCGATCACCTTAGCTGATATACCCTCACATCTAGCAGAAGCGGACATCGTGATTTCATCCACGGCCAGCCAATTGCCCATTTTGGGCAAAGGCAGCGTCGAAAGTGCTTTGAAAAAACGTCGGTACAAACCGATGTTTATGGTTGATCTCGCCGTTCCCCGGGACATTGAAGCGGAAGTCGAGCAGCTTAGAGACGTGTATCTGTATACCGTCGATGATTTGCAAAACACCATCGACCAAAATATGGATTCGCGCCGCCGTGCCGCCGAGCAAGCCGAAGAGATTATCGACACCCAAGTCGATTATTTTTTGACCTGGTTACGCGCCGAGAACGCCCAAACAACAATACGCGACTACCGCTTGCAATCCGAACAACTCCGCGACGAAGCCTTGCAGAAAGCACTGGCCTTATTAAAAAACGGCAGTACACCCGAAGAAGCACTGACACGTCTCGCTTACGGCCTGACTAACAAGCTGATCCACACGCCCAGCACCCAAATCCGTGATGCTGCTGCCAATGAAAGACATGATGTGATTGCCGCTGCACACGAAATTTTTAAACTGAACAAATCTTGATGAAACCTTCCATACAACTCAAATTAGAAAGCCTTTGCGAACGCTACGATGAAATAGCGGCGCTATTATCCGAGCCTAGCATTCAAAATAACCAGAACAAATTCCGCGCCTTAAGCCAGGAATACGCGCAAATCACACCATTGGTTGAGGTCTACAAAAAACGTGTCGAAGCCCTTGCCCAGAAAGCATCCGCTGTTGAGATGGCTAATGACAGCGATCCAGAATTACGGGAATTAGCTAAGGAAGAAGTTGCCGAAGCGGAGCAAACCATCGAAAATCTTGAGCATGAACTGCAAGTCCTGCTGTTACCTAAAGATCCTAATGACACCCGCAACATTTTCCTGGAAGTCCGTGCGGGAACGGGCGGTGATGAAGCCGCGATCTTCTCCGGCGACCTGTCCCGAATGTACCAACGCTATGCCGAAAGAAAAGGTTGGCAGACTGAAATTATCAGTGAAAACCAGGGCGAACACGGCGGTTATAAGGAGATCATCCTGCGTGTTTCGGGGCGCGATGTGTATTCGCAACTCAAATTTGAATCCGGCACACACCGTGTACAACGCGTACCAGAAACCGAATCACAAGGTCGTATCCACACCTCCGCTTGCACAGTTGCTATCATGCCGGAAGTCGAAGAAGTTGATGCTATCGACATCAATCCGGCTGATCTTAAGGTAGATACTTACCGTTCATCTGGCGCAGGTGGACAGCACGTTAACAAGACCGAATCTGCCATCCGCATCACCCACATCCCCACTGGCGTGGTCGTCGAGTGCCAGGATGAACGCTCGCAACACAAAAACCGCGCACGAGCCATGTCCTTATTGGCTTCCCGACTGCTGTCTGCCGAGCAGGAAAAACACCATGCCGAACAGTCCCTTAATCGCAAACTACAAGTGGGCAGCGGTGACCGCTCCGAGCGCATCCGCACCTACAACTACCCGCAAGGCCGCTTGACCGACCACCGCATCAACTTAACCTTGTACAAGCTGGAAGACATCATGCAAGGCGGCCTGGAACATGTGGTTCAACCCTTGATAAGTGAACATCAAGCTGAATTGCTGACACAACTGGGTGATGAATAACCGCTGTGCAAAGCATCAAATCGGTGTTAGCAGAAGCTGTAACGTCGCTACAAACGGTATCAGATTCAGCACTGTTGGATGCGGAAGTCCTGCTTTGCACCGCATTGGGTAAGGAACGAACTTATCTGCGTAGTTGGCCGGATAAAGTGCTACATCCTGAGCAAATAGCCGCTTTTAAGCACTTATTGCAGCAAAGACAACAAGGCAAACCCATCGCTTATATCACGGGCAAGCGAGAATTTTGGTCGCGGGATTTTCAAGTGTCGCCGGATGTGTTGATTCCCCGCTCAGATACCGAATTGCTCATCGAACTTAGCTTGGCTCTGATACCGGCAAACCAACCTTGCAGAACCATAGACTTAGGCACAGGCTCTGGCATTATCGCCATCACGCTTGCCGCAGAACGTCCACATATCAATGTCAGCGCGACCGATATTAGCCCAACCGCTTTACATATCGCAAAGATGAATGCCGCTAAACATAAGGTCGAACATATCCAGTTTTATCAAAGTAACTGGTTTGATAGTGTTCCAGATGGCAAATTTGATCTTATCGTTAGCAATCCGCCTTACGTCGCTGAAGACGACGAACACTTACAACAAGGTGATTTGCGTTTTGAACCACTGACAGCCCTCATTTCTGCTCAACACGGATTAAGTGACATAAAAATAATTGCCGAAACCGCCTGTAACAGGCTTAAAACTGGCGGTTTTTTGCTGGTTGAGCATGGTTATAAGCAACAGGAAGACCTGCAAAGCCTATTTAAAACACTGGATTACTGTAATGTTCAAACTCATACCGATTTAGCAGGACAACCGCGTGTTACTTCAGGACAATTCCTACCGCCGCGTTAAAAAAACTTTTACAATGCCCTCAAACCCAGCGTTATGTTTGGCAATCTCTAAGGAATTAATATGCTCCAAACCACCGAAACCCAAATACCCCGTAAACTGACCAATCAGCTATTGCATCTGGCGCAATTATCGCCCGATTACGAAATATGCGGCCTCGTCGGCGGCAAAAACGGCATTCCCAGTACTTGTTACCCCATAGCCAACATTGCTGAACAGCCGCAGCGGCGTTTCCTGCTCGATGCCAAACAACAAATTGCCGCGATGAGCGACATGCGAAGCCAAGGCGAAGAACTGTTCGCCATTTACCATTCCCACCCGAAAACACCCGCGCAACCGTCTATCCACGACCTGGAAGCCGCCGCTTATCCCGATGCGCTATACCTCATTATCTCTTTGAATATAAAAGGCGTACTGGAAATGCGCGGCTTTAAAATCAATCAACAGAAAGCGCAGGAAGTTGTGCTTAGTTTGTTGGAGGAATAAATTCAATGTCGGGCGTGCCTGTTGACCATCTGGCTGAAGTGCAATAATCCATAACAAAACCCTCCGACTTCCATCACTGCTTGACAAAATTTCCACTTAGTAGACACTAGACCAGTTTTTCACTCCCCAGAGACCGCTTTGAACGATATGACCCTGGGTATGCTATTTGGCATACTCGCTTTAATGCTTATTCTTTCCGCTTTTTTTTCCGGCTCAGAAACGGCATTAATGGCCTTAAACCGTTATCGGCTCAGGCATTTAGTCAAACTCAAGCATAAGGGTGCGATAAAAGCCCAAAGACTACTGCAACGGCCTGACCGGTTACTGGGCATGATTTTGCTGGGCAATATCTTCGTCAACACTGCTGCCGCGTCCGTCGCTACCATCATCGCTATCCGGCTTTATCCAGAACGTGAAAGTGCCGTGCTTATTGCTGATGGGATTCTGATCCTGGTGACCTTGATTTTTTCGGAAGCCACTCCTAAAACTTATGCTGCCGTAAAACCGGAAACCATCGCTTTTCCTTCCGCATGGGTTTACGTTCCTCTGCTCAAGCTGTTTTACCCAATCATCGAATTCGTCAACATCTTTGTTAGCTTACTGCTGCGATTGTTTCAGGTAGATGTTAAACAACACAGCCTGGAAACGCTCAGTAAAGACGAGTTAAAGGTCGTTATCGCCGAAGCCGAAGGCATCATGCCGCACCGTTATCAAAAAATGTTGATGGGCATATTGGAGCTTGAATCGGCGACGGTTGAAGACATCATGACCCCGCGCAATGAAATCGTGGGCATTGACCTGGAACTGCCACTTGAAGACATTATCAATCAAATTAAAACCAGCCCACACACCCGCTTACCCGTCTACAAAAAGAGCGTAGACCGCATCATTGGTTTTTTGCACTTACGTAAGGTGTTGATTCTTATCAATCATGAAGATTTTGACAAGCAGACGATTATTAGCTTGTTAAGTAAACCTGTTTTTATCCCTGATACCACGCCTGTGCATTCACAGATGCTGGCATTTAAAGCAGATAAAGTCCGTGTTGGTCTCGTGGTGGACGAATACGGCGATGTTCATGGCTTAGTGACGATGGATGATTTATTGCAGGAAATCGTCGGCGAAATCATCACTGATGATACCCAGGTCAGGATGCAAAGTGATGGTAGCCATGTGGTAGATGCCAATATCACCGTCAGGGAATTAAATCGCTTTATGCAATGGGAATTGCCGACTGAAGGCCCGAAGACGCTGAATGGGCTGATTATCGAATTTATGGAAACGATACCGGAAGTTGGCACGAGTATAAAGCTGCACGGTTATCCGCTGGAAATACTTAAGCGTGATGATAATACGGTTAAGTTGGTTAAGTTTTTACCTTCCAATAAAGGACATTAATAAATTATAAGGCTACATATTGAAAAGATTTCCCCACAAGTTTTGGGCTATGTTCTTCTTGTAACCATTCGATCAAATTTTTCAAATCCAATATGCCACGAATTTTACCCTCTGGATAACAAATACAATAGGATTCAACATCGGTTTTGCCCGAAGATCTTTCGAGATAACTCTCTGCGTCCATAAACACATGACCATACTTTTCATCAAAACGATCATAGATAAAGGTTCTTATTGAAGGAATTGTGAGATTGTAGTCAAAATACCGCGCACTAAAATATACGTCGCCTTTTATAAGTTCAATAATATTCATCACCTTATCCTCAACTCTTTCAAAATCCCAAAATTATATCTAACGCTTCTGAAAGCGTTGCAACCGGATGTATTTGCAAGCCTTCAATCCGCTTTTTTGGCGCATTGGCCTTAGGAATCACTGCTATTTTGAAGCCATGCTTGGCGGCATCGTTTAAACGCGACTGTCCGTTCGCAACGGGTCTTATTTCGCCGCTCAAGCCGATTTCCCCGAAAAAAAACGCATCGTGCGGGATGATTTTATCCCGAAAACTGGAGACTATGCCGACAATTATCGCCAGATCGGAGCTGGTTTCCGTGACCCTTATTCCACCGACCACATTGGCGTAAATCTCATCATTGGCTGTAACTATGCCGCCGTGTCGGGTCAATACAGCCAGTAACATAGCGAGGCGGTTCTGGTCGAAACCCACGGCAAGCCTGCGAGGATTGCCATATTGGCATTCGGTTACCAGCGCCTGAATTTCCACCAGCAAAGGTCGAGTACCTTCCCATAATACCGTTACTACGCTACCTGGAGAGGGCTTGTCAGGCCTGTTTAAAAACATCGCCGATGGGTTTTTTACTTCTTTAAGACCAGTGCTACCCATGGCAAAAAAACCAAGTTCGCCGACACTGCCAAAGCGGTTTTTATCCGCCCTTAGCATCCTGAAACGGGCATCATCCGTGGACGAGAGCATCACTTGGGTATCGACAATATGGCTTAAGGTCATGGGCCCTGCCAGGGATTGATCCTTGGTCACATGACCCACCATAAAAATGGATATGTGCTGCTTTTTTGCATACTGGGTCAGGTAACTGGCCGATTCCCTAACTTGCGAGACTGAACCTGGTGCCGACTCGACATCTTGGGTGTACACGACTTGAATGGAGTCAATCACCAAGATTTTCGGCTTTATCTCGTCAAGGACATCGCAAATCCGTTGCACTGAGGTTTCGGCCAACATCATGATTTTGTCGGCTGGCAGACCTAAGCGGTGCGCCCGTTCAGCAATTTGCTGCAAGGATTCCTCGCCGGACACATACAAAACTGAAATTCCCTGAGCAGCAATATTAGCGATGGCTTGCAACAAAATGGTACTTTTGCCTGCGCCGGGTGCCCCGCCAATCAACACCACGCTACCCGTCACAATGCCGCCGCCCAGGACGCGGTCAAATTCTGAAATGCCGGTGGCAATGCGTTCAGCGTGTACCAAACTCACGTCCGACAATAATTTCACCTCGGAAACACTGCCTGCATAACCTAAAGAGCGGCTAGTACGTTCATTACTGGCTGTGCCTAACCTGACTTCTTTGATGGTATTCCATTCGCCGCAACTGGTGCATTGTCCGCCCCAACGGGGATAATCCGCCCCGCATTGCTCGCAAACAAAGGCACTATGCTTTTTCTTGCTCATTGGTCAGCTAGATAATCAGTCAGTTCGGTCAGAAAATGCCATCATCAAACTGCGACCTTGTTTTTTCAGCCAGTTCCGCCTGTTTTGGTAATCCGGCAAATGCTCGGAAACCAATGACCAAAATTGGCTGGAATGATTTTTTACCCGTATGTGGCAAAGTTCATGCACGACCACGTATTCCAACACCTCTTTTGGAGCCATAATCAGCAACCAGTTGATATTAATGTCGTTATGGATACCACAACTACCCCAGCGGCTTTTTTGCGTCTTAATCGTAATCGTGCGGGGGTTAAGCTGATGTTTAGCGGCATGGCTCTCGACCATTCGCTCGACTAGCTGTTTAGTTTGTTTTTTCATCCAGCGGATCAAGGCTTCCCTGATTTGATGGTTATGTTCATCAGGATTTAGGGCTTCGGGAACAAAAGCCGTATAGCCATCCGTAAATTCTATTTTGATCCGTTTTAATTTTGTTGGCATTACCGTTAACGGGTACACGCTACCCTGGTAAGTGATGTTGGCTCCAGATTTATACTCAGTAGGCACAAAACCACTTTGCTGAGGGCTTGAAGCCGCCATTTTTTTCAACGCTTGGGTAATCCACTGCTGCTTAGCCTGCACAAATTTATGCAGCTTATGCTCCGGTATCTGCAAAGGAGCAACAATTTCCACCAAACCAGGCTTGACGACAATACGCGCAGACGCAACGCGATGGCTACGCCGAATTCGGTAAGTAAAGGGTAAATTGGTAAACACTTTCTTGTTCGCAGGTGATTATTTTGTGGACAGTCTACTATATCTTCTATGACAACTTAATCTTATACGACAACTTATACGACAACTGGGGCAAAAGCTGATATGCTGAATCATCTTAGCAATCTTGTGAAACTCTTATAAGATTAGCTAGTCTCAGTTTTTGTTATTCACTTGTTTAAGGAATTTACGTTTATGCGATTAAATACTGCTATTTCCCATTCAGAAGCTAGCATTCTGTCAACTAACAAAGTATTGAAAAATACTTACTTGTTGTTGTCCATGACTTTGCTGTTCAGCGCAATGACAGCGTGGGCTTCCATGTACTTCAATCTGCCCCATCCTGGACTAATTGTAACGATGGTGGGATTTTATGGTTTGTTGTTTTTGACCACTAAATTTAGCGACCGCAGTTTGGGTCTGGTTTTTGTATTTGCCCTGACGGGCTTCATGGGCTTAACCCTCGGGTCTATCATCAACATGTACACCCAGGCTTTCAGTAACGGCAATGAATTAGTAATGACTGCTTTGGGAGGCACTGGCGTAATTTTTCTGGGACTTTCTGGCTATGCCTTAACTACCCGCAAAGATTTTAGCTTTATGTCAGGTTTTTTGATGGTTGGTATTTTGGTGGCATTTTTGGCCGGAATTGGTGCGGTACTGTTCTCCATCCCTGCTTTGTCGTTGGCGGTTTCAGCAATGTTCATCTTACTGATGTCCGGCATGATCTTGTTTCAAACCAGTGAAATCATCCACGGCGGCGAGACAAACTACATTTTAGCGACAGTTTCCTTGTATGTTTCCATCTACAACTTGTTCCTGAGTTTGCTGCAAATTCTGGGCGTGTTCGGTGGCGAAAAATAATCACTGATGTTGTCCATAAAAAGCCCAGTCATTTTCGTTGGGCTTTTTTGTGTTTTCTTACTTTACGGTTGTGAACCCACAACTCCAGAAGCCGTTACCACAAGATTCTGGCAAACGTTGGCGCAAGGGGAGTTAGAGGCTTCCAAAACACAAACAACCCAAGCTACTCAACATTTGGTTACCCTTAAAGACATTGATAGCCATTCCAAAATATCTATAGGCGCAGTCACCCTAAGTGACCAAACCAATGCCTTAGTTGTCACCACGATTAACAGAAATAAAAAACCGGTAACATTCGATACGGTTTTGCTGAAAGAACAAGACAGTTGGAAGGTTGATTTTGCCCAAACCCACACCAATATTGCGATGATGCCATTCGATGGCATCGTTAAAAGCTTAGAAAACCTGGGTGATTCCTTAACTAAAAAACTGGAAGAAGCCGTTCCCCAAATTGAAAGAGAAATGGAATCAATGGGTAACGAGCTGAAAAATCAACTCGACGAATTTGGAAAGTCACTTAAAAAACCGCAAGATCCCAATAAACCAAAGTCTCACCCTAATACCATTTAGCCAGCTTCAGTTTTTAGCACTTACAGGAATTGCCATTGCTCAAACCGTGCTGCTTGACCTGCATAACATCCTTTACTATCCAATAAATTCCAAACCACCGCATTTTTAATCAACAATCGCTGCCCCGTTTTTGTTAGGCGAATACCTTGGTAATCATCTATATAGCCTTTTCGATTAACTTCTGCCAGTAACTTATCGCGTTCGAGCCGATGAATAGGTTCTGCTGATAATCTCGAAGGTAGCTGGGTAAACTCTTGCCAACTAAAACCGAATAAATCCAAGGCTTTTAGATTCGCGTAATTAAATACCGGATCTTCGGCGGTATTGTGGGATACGACAACAAAAGGTGCGTAAAACAAGGCTCTCGCCAATGTTTCACACGATTGACTTTTCGATATTAAATCTTTACCCAGCAACTTTCGATAACTGTTGCTCATCAGGGCAACATGCTCACTAAGGAACAAATTAGTTTCAGAAGGATAATTCATTTCAAAACAGGTCAGTTATCGTAAGTTGTTTATAGTCTTATTTTATCAATTGAGACTGGCTCTCAGGCATTTCTTTCAATAGCTCCATCATTTGTGTAACAATTCGTCTATCGAATCATAAGCTTAATTAGCAAATGCTTAACCCACCAGACCACCTCGGACATTTTATTACACTATTAGCCCATGATAGTGACCCTGCTTTGCAGGCTTTGCAATTGCCGGATATTAACGGCAATCGCTTCGTGAACACTAGCACATCTCATGAAACCGCCGCAGCTATTGCAAACAAGCACTTTAACCTGATTATCATTGATATGACGTTAAATGGTGTTGAACTCGTCTCCGTAGCAAAAAGTAGCCGTTGTATTAATTTCCATACGCCCATCATCGCACTGTTTGATGAGGTTGATACACATCAGCGAAGAAATCTTATTGCCGCCGGTTTTGACGATTGCCTGTTAAAACCCCTAACTGCCTACAAGTTGAATGACGTTATTACGCTTTGGCTCGAAAATGATGTGCTAACGTCATCATTCAGTTCTATCCAGGTTTTATTGGGAAAAATAAGCAATAACAATAGCTTGGCTTTGACTCTCTATACGAAATTCTTTGATGAATTACCACCACAAATTAATAACATTGAAGAAGCTCTCAAAACTGAAAACTATAAACTTGCCTTCGATGTAACTCACAAGCTCAATGGAGCAGCCTTAGTCTGTTGCCTGCAACACATCGGAAAACCTGCAACCGCCTTGGAAAAATGTTTAATCCAGAACCATCATGACCATGCCGAAATGGTTTTTTTGATGTTACAGCAACGGATTTCTGTTTTTATTAGTCATCGCGAGCTTATTCTGGATTACCTGATGAGTACGCAATAAAAAAGCCCTTAACGGGCTTTTTTATAATGAAGACTTGGTGTGAGCTTATGAACTTATCCCAAACTCAAATCATCCATAAGCTCTTGAGCAGTTTCCTTTTGTTCTGGCGATCCATGCTCAAGTACTTGTTCGATAATCTCTTTAGCCGCATCAGCATCGCCCATGTCTATATAAGCTTTTGCCAAATCCAGTTTGGTTTCCAACTCATCCATGTCAGTCAAGTCAGACACCATAAAGCCTTGATCTTTGCTGGCTGGTTTTTCGGTATCTAATTGTGCTGGCTCTAAATCAAAACTAAAGTCGATAGTGTCATCGCCGAATGTATCGGTCGAAGCAACATCATCAATCGCAAAATCAATCGTCTGATTGGTATCCCACGTTTCATTGACTTGAGCGGTCTCTGGTTTGGCAGGCTTAGAAAGTTCTGGCTTATCCATATTGAAATCGAATTCATACGATTCAACTTCGGCATTGTCACCGGAATCATCTAACTGTGCAGATGTATCACTACTGAACGCATGTGTATCTGGCGGGGGAGTCGTTACGGTTTCGGTTTTTTGGGTGGCTTCTGGGTATGGTCCTAGATCAAAATCAATCGTTTCATTGTCCTGTTGTCCACCAAGGTCGTCTTCAAATAAGCCAAGATCAATTTCTGACTCTTTTTCTGGGGTTTCGGCTATTCCGGTAACAGGCTCAGCTTGATGTTGGACAGGCGGCTCTTCGGCTGGGGCATCAAGAATATGTTCTTGCTCAGAGTCAATATCAGTAATTTCAAAGGTAGCAGTACCTAGATGTTCGGCTCCCTGTATAGGTCCTAACTCATTACTGAGATCATCAAACGGGCTGAACAGAACATTGTCTGCAAGCGATTCTGTCGCAAATACCGCTGCATTGCCAGAAGATGCGAACATTTCAGAATCGGGGCAAACATCTTTACTGAATTCAACCACTTTCCGCCAAAATTCCTTGTCATCTTTCTTACCTGCTGCAACCAACTCTGTTGCATAGCTTTCAAACGCATCTTTATTGGTGCTGGCGTGAAAAATTTCTAGCAACTTTAATTTGCACTCATCCCGATCTGGAAAGTCCCTAATCGCTTGTCTAATTAAGTCTTCTGCTTGTTGATAACGTCCATAAGCCAAGTAAACGTCTGCTTCTGCAACAGGATCAATATCGCCATGATCGACATTGAAGGATTCAAACGATTCAAAATCACTCGCCTTGAAGTCATTCAGGAAAGAACTCTCACCTGAGACCGACCCAGGTATTTTCTTCCGAGCCGCAGAAGAAAACAACCCCGTCGAATCACTGTTTCGCATGGTGCTGTAATTTCTAAACATGCTTTCGGCATCGGTGTCTTCAATAGTTTTCCTTTTCCGCCACCATAACCAACCAAACAAGGATAAAACGGTCGCACCTATGCCGCCAATTATCCACAATAGCGATGAATCGGGTTCTTCAACGACAGGTTCAGAAGCTTGCACCGGAGGTTTGACGACTGGTTTAACAATCGGCTTAACAGGGGCAACTGGCGGAATCGGTTTAACAGGAATGGGAGCAGTCTGGACTGGCTGTGCAGGCACAACGGGTGCTATCGGCTCTGGCTTAACTTGCTCTGCTGGAACAGGAGGTGGTACGACCTGTGCTGGCGGTGTTTGGGTTGCTGGCGCTGTCGCCTGACCTGGGTTTTGTAAATCGGCAAGCTGTTTGTCTTTTAACGCAATCAATTCTTGCATCATCGCCATCTGCTTTTCAAGCGCGGCCATTTTGCTTTGTAATGCTTCATCGACAGGGGTGGCTGGAGCTTTTCCGTTAGTTTTATCAGTAGCCGTCTGCTGTCCATCAGGGGTAGCCGTATTGCTATTACCTGATGCTTGCTCGCTAGATGGCGAAACTGCTTCGTTTTGGCCGACTGTCGCATCAGTTGGCGCGACCAGTTTTAACTGACTATCAACCTCGTCACCTTTTGCAAGCTGTGCTTCTCCGGCAGGAATACTCGACCGATTGTTATTCCAAGCATCGTTTTGCCGTCCAAATTCTGCCAAAGCTTCCTGACGAGAGGACTGCTGAACGGCCTCTTTATCGGGGATTTTTAGTGTTTTACCTGCTGATAATGCGTTTACGTTCTGCTGAAAAAAAGCGTGCGGGTTTTTTTCATACAACGCAATCATCATCTGCTCTACAGATACACCCGCTCCTCGCGCTCGTTCAGCTACATTCCATAAGGTATCGTTTCGTCTGGTAGTAATTTGCTCACCATAGCTACCCGCAGAACTGCGCCGTGGTTTGGCAGAATGTCGAACGCGACGTTGCCTTGGTGGAGCGTACTCTTGTTGCTGAGGAAGGGTGTTTTCGTAGCGTGATGTTAAGGGATAAGCAGGCTCTTGATAAGCCGGTTCTTGATACGTTGTTGGTGCTTGATACTCAGTCGGCGGATCAACCAAAACGGTAAATTCACGATACAAATTACCTTTAGGCCAGCTAACTTCAAGCAAAAAATTAAGATAAGGTTCTTTCAGTGCTTCTCTGGAGCTTACTTTGATAACCATTGAACCATTCGGCTTAACAATGGGTTGAAATTTTATTTTTGAGAGAAAATAAGACCAAGGCACTCCCGCTTCATCAAATTTTTCGGGTGAAGCTAGACTGACTTTGATGTTTGATGGACTTTCCCCGCGAGAAGCCACTAATGAAATTTCGGCGCTAAGATTTTGATTAAGGGCAGAACGCACCCTGATATCACCGATTCCTAACGAATGTCCACTAACGGGAGCCAGTAACGATACCACTGTTAAAGCTTTAGTTAAGTTGCGCACGCACCCATCTCCTTATTGTAATCACGATGTTTACCATAAACAGTCATAAATATAGAGTCAAGATTAGACTAGATGTGATTTTTTACTAGCATTTCAGCGATCTGGACGCTATTTAAAGCTGCACCCTTACGCACATTATCACCCACCACCCACAAATCGATACCTAAAGGATGGGAAATATCTTCCCTAATTCGCCCGACAAACACATCATCATGTCCTGATGATTCTGTCACCGCCGTCGGATAACTGCCATTTTTACGCTCATCGATAACCGTAACACCGGGTGCATTGGAAAGCAAAGCCCTTACTGTATTAGCATCAATTTTACTGCGCGTTTCAATGTGAACGGCCTCGGAATGTCCATAAAAAACCGGCACCCTTACCGCCGTGGCATTCACCTTAACAGACTGGTCACCCAGAATTTTCTGGGTTTCCCACACCATTTTCATCTCTTCCTTGGTATAGCCATTGTCCATGAATACATCAATCTGCGGCAATACATTAAATGCGATTTGCTTAGGATAGACATTGGTTTCAATGGGCTGTCCGTTCAGCAATCTAGCTGTTTGTTTAACAACTTCTTCAATGCCTTTTTTGCCCGTACCGGAAACCGCCTGATAAGTGCAGACATTAATCCGGCTAATACCTACGGCATCATAAATCGGCTTTAACGCCACTAACATCTGAATAGTAGAGCAATTGGGGTTGGCAATAATGCCGCGATTTTTGTAATCTGCGATTTTTTCTGGATTAACTTCTGGTACTACTAAGGGAATATCGTCGTCATATCGAAAGTGTGAGGTGTTATCAATCACAATACAACCCGCAGCGGCCGCTTTTGGTGCGTATTCTGCAGAAACGGACGCACCCGCAGAAAACAAGCCAATTTGCGCCCTTGAGAAGTCAAACTTAGCCAAATCTTCAACTTTTAACGAACCACCTTTAAACGGAATCCGTTTTCCTACCGATTTGCTGCTGGCTAGAGCATACACCTCACCGACCGGAAAATTACGTTCTTCCAGGATTGACAGCATCGCCTCGCCGACAGCACCCGTCGCACCTACTATGGCAACGTTATAAAATTTGATCATTTTTACTCACTTAATAAACATCTACGTTAATTCTGTAACCTACTTGAAACCACCCGATTTCGGGTTTAACCCAAAATAGCGAAGATTTTCTGGGTAATTTCATCAACACTGCCGACACCGGCAATCGAATAAAACTTAGCCGTTTGATTTGCCGCAGCATAATAATCAACTAAAGGCTTAGTTTGGTCATGATAAACACTTAACCGCTTGCGTACAGTTTCTTCTTTGTCGTCATCTCGTTGGATAAGGACTTCACCAGTGACATCATCGGTATTTTCAGCTTTTGGTGGATTAAATTCGGTGTGATAGGTGCGACCAGATTGCAAATGTACGCGCCGTCCTGCCATGCGTTTTACGATTTGCTCATCATCCACCACAATCTCAATCACCGTATCAATGTCCACCGCCATTGCAGCAAGCCCTTCGGCTTGGGCAATTGTGCGTGGAAAGCCATCTAACAGAAAGCCATTGGCACAATCTTGTTGTTTGATGCGTTCTTTTATCAAGCCCAAAATAATATCATCAGAAACCAGCCCACCAGAGTCCATCACCTGTTTTGCGGCAAGTCCTAACGGCGTTCCCTCACGTACCGCAGCGCGTAACATGTCGCCAGTTGAAATTTGGGGAATTCGGTATTTTTCCGTAATAAACTGGGCTTGTGTACCTTTGCCAGAACCAGGACTTCCCAAAAGGATAATACGCATTAAGTGACTCCAAAGGATATTTGCGAAAAACAAATATCGAAATATAACGAAAAACGGCTAGCTAGCGTTGAAAACTCATGCTATCAAGCACTTATAAAGTGCATGTATTTTATAACATATCGCACTTAATCTCTTGTAAAAATGTATAAATCCCAATATTTTTAGGGATTGTGTTAAGAATCGCAGTATAGTTCACCGATCAGCTTAAGCCACCACAACCCGACGAAGCACCATCAATCGACCACGACATTAGGCAATGCAACGAGATTTCAGCCAACTTAGCAACCAAACATTCGACGTACTTATCTGCGGTGGCGGTATTTACGGCGCGTGGACGGCGTATGATGCTGCGCTCCGTGGCCTTAAAGTTGCCATAGTTGATAAGGGCGATTGGGCAGGTGCTACGTCTTCCGCTTCCAGCAAACTCATACATGGCGGTCTGCGGTATTTGGAAACCTTCGATTTTAAGCTGGTCAAGAAAACCTTGGCTGAACGGCACATGTTTTTGCAAGCCGCTCCGCATCGAGTTTGGCCGTTACGGTTTGGCGTTCCCGTCTACAAAAACAGTCGCATAGGATTATTTCAGCTAAAAATCGGCTTGACCTCGTATGACTTCCTGGCAGGTAACGTGCCAAAAGCCCAAAAACATCAATATCATTCAAAAACGGATTTTATTCAGCATTTTCCTTATTTGGATTCTGTTGGATTAACCGGTGGATTCACTTATTTCGATGCCCAAACCGATGATGCTCGCTTTGTGCTGGAGTTGATAGACGGTGCTTGTAGCGCTGGTGCAGTTTGCATTAATTATTGCGAAGCTACTGAATTAACAGCTAAAAATGGCAAAATTGGTGGCGCTATTCTTCATGACAAAATCACCTATGAAACGCTAACAATCGAAGCTTCCTTAGTCGTTGATACCACCGGACGCTGGTCGTCGTTATTCCAAAAAGACGGTGATAGCTCCCGATTATCCAAGGGCATACATTTAATCTTACCTAAAGTCCTCAACGATGAAGCCTTGCTATTAACAGCTAAATCGGATGGTCGTGTTTTCTTCATCATCCCTTGGTACGGGTTGACCTTATTAGGAACAACCGACTCCAACTATGATGGCGATATTGAGGATATTCCCATCACCGATGGAGATATAAGGTATTTATTAAGCGAAGCCAATCAGGTACTTAAAACAGTAAACTGGACTAAGCAAGATATTATCGGGAAATTCGCCGGAGTCCGAGTTTTACAACAAAGCAATAACGATAGCCCGTCCCGAATAAGCCGCGACTGGATTCTAAAAACCGCCCAAAACGGCTTACTTTCATCAATCGGCGGCAAATTTACTTCCGCCAGGGAAGATGCCGCCATCATTGTAGATGCCCTTTGCGAGAACTTAGGTATTCATGTGGATTGCCCAACGTTTGGCAAAACCTTCCCTTGGCTTTCCAATACCGATTATCAATCCTTGCTAGACATTTCAATCACTAAGGCACAACAGCTAGGCATTGATAAGGAAAGTGCCTTATTGCTGGTCAGACGGCATGGCAATAGAGTTTCCGAGATTTTCAAGCTCTGTGAGAATGATCCAGATTTGGTTAAGCGAATAACGCCAGAGCTACCGTTTATAATGGCTGACATGGTTTTTTGTAGTCGTCATGAGATGGTTATGCACCTGGATGATTTGCTGAGACGACGAATACCGCTAATGATATTGGCGAAAATAACACCCGACGAATTAAACAATCTCGCCCATAGCACAGCAAAAATCCTGGGTTGGGACGCTAAAAGAACCCATGATGAGATCACTAGATGCCTACAAAAATAGACAATCGCCGGATGAATTGATAAATAAGCATGTCTGTTTTTTACTAATCAACAGCTTGAGTTATACTTGCTGTAAAGAACAAATCACTCACCAGCTAACAACAGTCAATTATCCATAGCCTATTAGAATGTCTAGCATGAATACCCAAAAGCCTACTCCTAATACCCGACAAATGCTTAATGTTTTAATCCTCTCAAGTACCTTGTCCGCTTGCTCGACTATGCCCACGCAAGATAAAAACGATCCTTGGGAAAGCTGGAATCGCGATGTACATGGTTTTAATAAGGATGTGGACGATGTTATTCTGAAACCTTTAACGAAAGGTTATCAAGACATCACACCGAATCCAGTTGACGAAAGCATTACCAATGTTTTCAGTAATATTAATGACATAGGCGTGACCATCAATGATTTCCTGCAATTGAAATTTGTCCAAGGCGGTATGGATGCCAGTCGTTTCCTGGTTAATACTACCGCAGGTGTGGTCGGCATTTTTGATGTTGCATCAATGATTGACTTACCCAAGCATGATGAAGATTTTGGTCAAACGCTAGGCTTTTGGGGCGTTCCATCGGGCGATTATATGGTACTGCCGTTCCTGGGAGCTAGTTCGCCTAGAGATACCGTTGGTTTGATCGGCGATGCGTTGTTTAACCCGTTGACTTATGTGTCGTTTTTTGGCGGTTTTGCTGCCAATGCCGCTTCCGCCGCCGCTACCGCTGTTGATGTCACTGACACGCGGTCTGACTTGATGTCATCCGAAAAAATCCTCAATGAAGCCTCGGTAGACCGCTACGATTTCGTCAAAAATGCCTACAAGCAACGCCGTGAATACTTGATCCATGATGGCAATCCACCCGAAGATACCAGTGATCCTTTATTGGAAGACGGCAGCGTAGACGGCACAAACGATGAATCTACTGGCAATAATACGCAGAACAATCCGATCAATACGCCCAATACAGCTTCAGGTACATCCACAATCCATGATCCTAACGCTGTCACCATCATAAATAATTCCACCACCCTGCCCAAAGAGGGTGCTACCACAGCGCCTGTTATCGATAACTCAAAACATCTATTAGATTTATCACCCCCAGACGAATAAGCATAACACCATGTCAAAAGCCGCTTACCCCGATAATTGGTATGAAATAGACAAGGGACTTTATAATCGGTCAGTACGCGTTTTCAATACCGTCAAAAAAGTACTCAGCGTCAAAATGCAGCTCCATGCCGATGCCCAGTTACACCAAGGTGACATCTTTCTATTCAATCATTTCTCGCGTTTCGAGACCTTTATCCCGCAATTTTTGATCTACGAGCAAACAGGTGCTTATACCTGCGTTATCGGATCCAGCGAATTTTTTAAAGAAGACACGGTATTGGCAAGATATTTTCAACAGGTAGGTGTCTTTCCTACCGACCACGACCGCTTATTCTCTTTATTAGCCGCTCAAATAATGCGTGGTCGAAAGGTTGCCATTTTCCCAGAAGGTGGCATGGTCAAAGATCACCGGGTCATAGACGATAAAGGCAACTACAGTATCTATTCGCGCATGACGGGTCTTCGGCGCAAGCAACATACGGGTGCTGCGGTGCTGGCGCAAGGCGTTGAAACTATTAAGATTATCGTCCGCCAAGCCTATCACCAAAAAAACCATGACAAACTAGTCTGGTGGAAAGAGCAACTTCAGCTAGACAGCCTGGAACAATTGTTGGCTTCCGCACTCAAAAATACCCTGATTATCCCTGCCAATATTACGTTTTACCCCATTAGGACATCGGAAAACCTGATGGTAAAAGCGGTCGATTTTTTTACCGACAGCCTAAGCCTGCGGCACACGGAAGAATTGCTGATCGAAGGCAATATCATGTTGAAAAATACGGATATGGATATCCGCATGGGCAAACCGATTGAGCCTTTTGACCGCAATTTTTCTGACAACCAAAATTTATTGCACGAAGTTATGGCTCACGCCCAGTCAATTGACGAAATATTTACCTTCCAAGCCCATCCCAAAGACCAGAACCAAGAACGCCTGGGTGACTACTTCAAAGATGCCGCCAACGCGACCCGTGACCAGTACATGGAGGAGATTTATCTCAACGTTACCATCAACCTGAGCCATCTGGCTTCAACCTTGATTATGTACCTTATCAAGCATGGGCAGGTGCAAATCGAACGGCAAAAATTCTTCACCACACTCTACATTGCCGTCAAGTTGTTACAAAGTAATGCTAACATCAACCTGCACCGCAGTTTGCTCAACCCCATTGATTACAGCGAATTGATCAGCGGCACCGGAACACGTTTTGAACATTACATCGAGGAAGCCATAAACACCGATCTCATCTCCGAAGACAACGCTCACTATCATTTATTACCGAAACTGCTGGAAGACCATGATTTTGACAGCATCCGACTGGAAAACATGGTGGCGGTCTATGATAACGAAGCCAAACCCATTACGCAGGTTTATGAAACCATCATTCATGCACTGGCAGAATCTGAGGATGTCGACCAGCAAGAGCTCGCTGCCTGGCATTTTGAAGATGAATGCCGCGACCTTACCTGGGAACATCACGCCTATAACAAGCCTAGCTACGATGACATCAATGACCAAGAAACCGCATCTGCTGATGCTAACCCTTTTTTCCTCGATCCACCCGACAGCAAGGATAATGGCATCGGCGTACTGCTGATTCACGGCCTGCTCGCCAGTCCTGCCGAACTCAGGGGTTACGGCGAGTACCTGGTAAAACAGGGTTACACCGTGATGGGTGTGCGGCTTAAAGGCCACGGCTCATCACCTTATGCGCTGCAAAACCAAAGCTGGGAAGATTGGTATCAGTCCGTACTCAGAGGTTATAAAATCCTCAAGGCGCACTGTAAGCGTATTTTCGTGACCGGATTTTCCACCGGCGGTGCTTTGGCACTCAAACTGGCTGCCGAACATTTTCCTGAAATCATCGGCGTAAGCACCGTAGCCTTGCCTATTAAATTCATCAATCCTTCTTTTATGCTAGTCCCTTTGCTGCATGGCACCAATAAGCTGGTGGATTGGTTGTCATCCTTTGAGGGTGTTAAGCCTTTTATTGAGAATCCCACCGAGCATCCCGATGTCAATTACCGTAACGTACCCGTCAAAGGTCTGTACGAGCTGCGCCAACTAATTGATAGCATGGATGATTTTGCACCGCTTTGCACAGTGCCAGTGCTGGTATTGCAGGGTGATAATGATCCTGTTGTGGCTTTTAAAAGTGCCGAGGAAATCATGGGCAAGCTCACCTGCAAAAAACAACTGAAGGTCATCCCATCAAATCGTCACGGCATCTTGATGGAAAATATCGGCGGCACTTGGGAAAGCATTGATGGGTTTATGAAAGAGTGCGTAAGTGAAACGAATGTGAAGTAATTGGGTCTGAAGGGGTAGGCATGGATATTATTCTACAAGGCTTTGCCGCTCGTTGCTTAATCCGGTCAATGCGTTAAAGTGATGATGGTACAACAGGAGAATAAAATGAAAAATGTCGTTATAGCTGGATATTGCCGATCACCTTTTACGCCAGCCTTGAAAGGCGCATTGGCAAGAGTGAGGCCGGACGACCTCGCCGCCCAAGTTGTTAAAGGCTTGGTCAGTAAAACGGGTGTTAATCCCGACGACATCGAGGATCTTATTTTAGGTTGCGCGTTTCCCGAAGGCGAACAAGGGCTCAACGTAGCTCGATTGATTGTCTTTCTGGCCGGATTGCCCAATACCATAGCAGGGATGACGCTGAACCGTTTCTGCGGCTCGTCCATGCAAGCCATCCACATTGCGGCAGGTGCTATCCAGATGAATGCAGGTGAAGTCTTTATCTGCGCTGGCCTAGAATCCATGAGCCGCATCCCGATGGGCGGCTACAACAACATGCCTAATCCAGCATTGTACGAAACTTTTCCCCAAGCTTATATTGGCATGGGCGATACGGCGGAAAACTTAGCCGTCAAATACCAAATTGACCGCAAAGACCAGGAAGCATTTGCCTTGGAAAGCCAGCTTAAGGCATACACCGCCCAGCAACAAGGCCGTTTTGGCGATGAAATCATCCCGATTACCAGCAAGTACGGCACGGTGGATAAGGACGGCTGTTTACGGCCTGACTCCACTCCCGAAGGGTTAGCAAGTCTAAATCTCGCTTTCCAAGCCACAGGAACGGTCACCGCTGGCACATCTTCCCCATTAACCGACGGCGCAGCCGCCGTGTTGGTGTGCAGCGAAGATTATGCCGATGCCCATAAGCTGCCCAAACTGGCACGTATCAAGTCGTTTGCGGTATCCGGCTGTGCGCCTGAAATCATGGGCATTGGCCCGGTAGCGGCAACAAATAAAGCATTATCCCGCGCCGGATTAAAGCTAGAAGATATTGATATTGTTGAACTGAATGAAGCGTTTTCTGCACAGTCCTTAGCCGTCCTGAAAGAATTGCCAATACCTGTCGATAGACTCAACCTGGATGGCGGAGCGATTGCCCTAGGCCACCCGCTGGGTGCAACCGGCGCACGCATCACCGGCAAAGCCGCCAGCCTATTGCAGCGGGAACACAAGCGCTATGCGTTAGCGACACAATGTATCGGCGGAGGTCAGGGAATAGCCACTATCCTGGAGGCAATCTAATGAACATCCAAAAAGTGGGGGTTATCGGCGCGGGTGTGATGGGTGCAAGTATTGCCGCCCATATCACCAATGCGGGCATTCCGGTTTATTTGCTCGACATCGTACCCAATGATGCTTCCAACCGTAACGTCATTGCTGAAACGGCTGTCAAAAAATTGCTGGAAAGCGATCCAGCACCCTTTATGGACAAGAATAATGCCCGACTAATTACGACGGGCAATATTGAAGACCACTTGCACTGGCTGGTCGATGCCGATTGGGTGATTGAAGCCGTCATCGAAAATCCGCAAATCAAACAAGCGCTTTATCAAAAACTGGAAACGGTTTGTAAGCCAGACTGCCTGATTTCCTCGAATACGTCCACCCTGCCCTTAGCCTTATTAGTCAAAGATATGCCGGACAGCTTCAAGCGGCGTTTCATGATTACCCATTTTTTCAATCCGCCTCGCTACATGCGATTGTTGGAATTGGTGTCTAGTCCAGCGACAGATCCCTCGTTTGTTGAAGCGGTCAGCCAGTTTGCCGATATAAAACTGGGTAAAAATTGCGTAACCTGTAAGGACACTCCTGGCTTTATCGGTAACCGTATCGGTATTTACTGGCTTTTATACGGCTTATTAGACGCCATAAAAAATGGCATAACGGTTGAACAAGTCGATGCCGTCATGTCCGCACCGTTTGGAATCCCCAAAACAGGCATATTCGGTTTGCTGGATTTGGTCGGCCTGGATTTGATTCCACCGATTTTGAAAGGCATGAAACTCGCGCTGCCTCCACAAGATGCTTTCCATGAAGTTAATCACTTGCCTGATATTGTGCAACAAATGATTAGCGAGGACTATACAGGTAGGAAAGGCAAAGGTGGTTTTTACCGCTTGAATAAGGTGGATGGCAATCGTATCAAAGAGTCGATTAATCTTGTTACTGGTGATTACGCCAAAAGTGAAAAAGCAGATTTGTCTGCTATCAAGGATGCCCAAAAAGCAGGGCTTCAATCTTTATTATCGCATTCCGACCCAGTGGCTCAATATGCGTGGCGTGTCATTTCCCACACCTTATGCTATGCCGCCAGCCTTGTTCCTGATATTTCCGATGACATCACCGGAATTGATGCAGCCATGCGCGACGGCTACAACTGGAAATTCGGCCCGTTCGAGTTGCTTGACCAGATCGGCGCACCCTGGTTTGTCGAAAAACTGAAATCAGAAAATCGTATTGTCCCACAGCTATTGGCTAAAAATTCCAGCCTGTATTCAACAGGTTCAGGTCAATTAGCGTTTGCCGACCTTGCTGGGAATTATCATCCTGTGCAACGGGCGGAAGGCGTATTGCTATTATCCGACATCAAGCAGCAAACTAAACCATTGCTTAAAAATGGTTCAGCTAGCCTATGGGACATCGGTGACGGCGTAACTTGCCTGGAATTCCACAGCAAAATGAATACACTGGACATGGATTCGATGGCGATGATTAACCAAAGCATTGATAAGGTTAGCAAAGAATTCAAAGCCTTGGTCATCCATAACGATGCAGAAAATTTCTCCGCTGGCGCTAACCTTGGCCTGTTGATGAAAGCCATCCATGAAAGCGATTGGCCGACTGTGGAGTTGCTAATTAAGACAGGCCAACAAACTTATCAGGGGCTGAAATATGCACCCTTCCCAGTGGTAGCCGCACCTTCTGGCCTCGCGTTGGGCGGCGGTTGCGAAATCTTGCTGCATTGCGATGCCGTGCAAGCCCATGCCGAACTATACATGGGACTGGTGGAAGTGGGTGTCGGGCTAATTCCCGGCTGGGGCGGCTGTAAGGAATATCTACGCCGTTGCTTGCAATTAAAGCGCCCCGGCGGGCCGATACCGCCTGTAGTCAAAGCCTTCCAAACCATTGGTTTGGCGAGCGTTTCGAAATCGGCATTTGATGCAAAAGAACTACTGTATCTAGGCGCTAACGATAATATCACCATGAATAAGGATCGGCTGTTAGCCGATGCCAAAACCAAAGCATTGGCTTTATCCAAAGACTACATACCGCCCAAACCTTATCTCTATCCAATGCCTGGTAAAACCGCAAAAGTATTGCTGGACATGGGCATCAAAGCCTTCCATCTGATAGGTAAAGCCACAGACTATGATGTGGTCGTTTCCGGTCAACTTGCCCATGTTTTAAGTGGCGGTGAGAGTGATTTCACTGCGCTGCTTACAGAAGACGACATTTTGGCTCTGGAATTGGAAGCCTTTCTTGCCCTTGTTAAACAGCCAGGTACATTGGCAAGGTTGGATCATATGTTGAAGACGGGGAAGCCGTTAAGAAATTAAAGGCTTACCTTGTTCTAGAGTTGATTTGGACTTTATAGGATGTGCTGAACAAAGTGAAGCGCATCTATCGCGAGCGATGCGCCTCGTGCCTCGGCACATCCTATAGTTCTAAACCATCAAAATATATGGAGAAAAAATGAAACTCTATAAACATGTTAGGGGAAAGCGAATAGAAGACCTAGTTAACAAAACTATCAGGTTTTCTCAAACAGGTGCGTTCAACGACCCATTTGAAGTGGAACCATTTATCTCATTTAAACCGTCTACAACAATAAATGGTCAAGCAATAATTGAAGAATTGACTAAATTTGCATCTCAAATTGGCTTAACTGAATTTTCTGTTACGTATTTAACTGATAAACTTCTAGATTACATTAATGAAAAAATTTTAGGTAACCTCACAAACAAAAAAGATATCGGCTTATATCTTGCAAAATGGATAGAATCTCAAATAGGGATTCTCTCCCTTTCGGAAAATAATGATAACCCTTTGATGTGGGGACATTATACTGATGACCATACAGGGTTTTTAATTGAATTTGATACAGATAAAGTTTTTTTTACCGATAAACATGAGCTCAGCCCAAATAGTACATTCGGTACTTTTAGGCAAGTTGACTATCGTTTAGTAAGACCAGATCGCGACCTTTCCAAGATGTCGCAAACAGAATTATTCAATGTTAAAAGCTTGGATTGGAGCTATGAAAAAGAATGGAGAATGCTGATGCCTTTAACTAAAGGCAACAAAGTTCTTGATAAAAGCAATATAGCTAGGGAGTTTCCAAAAGGGTTTCCGGTAATTACTTTTAGTTTTAACCCTAATGCTATAACTGGAGTAATTTTAGGTTGTAGGGCATCCCATTCATTAACGAAAGATGTTAATAATTTAAAAAACACTTCGGATTATAGCCATCTTGATATAAAAAAAGCAGAGCTTGACACCAAGACTTTTAAGATAATTATTAGCTGATTATGCTCAAGTATTCCCTTCTGCCGCGCCGAGTACCGATGATTTTGAGGGGATTCGCCCGTAGGGTTGCGGCAGGGGTGCAGCAATTTTCTGGAGAGATAGCGATATCCCTTCCATCAAATCTTATTAAAATCGAGAAGTGCAGACAATAAGTGGCAGAGGGTCGCCTTTTCTTTGAATATTTTTTTTGGCGACGCAAAAGAAAGCATTTCGTCTTCGGGTGCGAGAACCCGATTAAAAAAAACCCGTCGCGTTAGCGACAACAAAAAAGGAGAACACCATGCTCTGGCTGCTCACACTTATCATCCTGGTCGTTATATTGGCTTACCACAAAGCTTCCATACACTGGATTACCTTGGCTGTTGGCGCATTGCTAGGCGCGTATCTACTCGTGAATGGCGCTTCATCGTCGAGCAATCTCAGTTTGTGGATGACGTATTTAATCGTTTTCATCCCTTTAAACGTAATCCCCATCCGGCAATGGCTCATCAGCCGCTGGGCCTTCAAATTCATGAAGGCGGCTTTACCCGCCATGTCGCAAACTGAGCGGGAAGCACTGGAAGCAGGCAACACTTGGTGGGATGCCGAATTGTTTTCAGGCAACCCTAACTGGGACATCCTACAAAATCTACCTGTCGCAAAGTTCTCAAAAGAAGAACAAGGCTTTCTTGACGGCCCGACAGAAACCTTATGTGCCATGCTCAACGACTGGGACATTACCCATAACCGCATGGATTTACCGCCGGAAGTGTGGGATTACATTAAAAAGCAAAAATTCTGCGGCATAATGATCCCCAAGAAATATGGCGGGCTTGAGTTCTCCGAATCGGCGCATTCTGAAATAGTGATGAAAATATCCAGCCGCAGCAGCACAGCGGCAGTCACTGTTATGGTGCCTAATTCACTGGGACCTGGAAAACTGTTGCTGAATTATGGCACGGAAGAACAAAAAAACTATTATTTGCCTCGTTTGGCGAATGGCGAGGATATTCCTGCCTTCGCATTAACTGGCCCACATGCAGGCAGTGATGCAGGCGCAATGCCTGATACGGGTGTGGTCTGTTATGGCAACCATAAGGGGCAGGATAGGGTATTGGGAATACGGCTAAATTGGGAAAAACGCTACATTACCTTGGGGCCAATCGCTACCGTATTGGGTCTCGCCTTCAAGCTTTACGATCCCGACCACCTGATCGGCGACAAAGAGAATATTGGTATTACAGTTGCACTTATACCCACCAATACCCCTGGCATAAGCATTGGAAGAAGACACTTTCCATTGGACTCCGCATTCCAGAACGGCCCAAATTGGGGTAAAGATGTCTTTATCCCAATGGACATGATTATCGGCGGCGTTGCACAGGTCGGCAATGGCTGGAAGATGTTGATGCAATGCCTGACGACCGGACGCGCTATATCGCTACCCGCCCTGAGTGTAGGTGCAGCTAAATTCACCAGCCGCAACATCGGTGCTTATGCCCGTATCCGCAAGCAATTCAACATGCCTATCGGGGAATTTGAGGGCATTGAAGAAGCACTGGCGCGGGTCGCAGGTGAAACCTACATTCTCGACGCGGCAAGACAAGTCACCAATGCGGCATTAGATCAAGGTGAGAAACCCGCCGTCATTTCCGCCATCTTGAAATACGAATTGACCGAACGCATGCGACGTGTGGTTAATGACGGTATGGATATACTCGGTGGCGCGGGGATTTGTTTAGGGCCAAAAAATTACCTAGGGCGCGTATACCAGGTTATTCCGGTCAGTATTACAGTTGAAGGCGCAAACATCCTCACCCGCACCATGATGATCTTCGGACAAGGTGCAGTCCGTTGCCACCCTTACATCCAGCAAGAAATGGCGGCAATAGCCGAAGGTAACTTAAATGCATTCGACCAAGTTTTCTTCAACCATATTGGTCACTGGGGGCATAACAAAGCGGCATGTTTGTGGCTAGGATTAACCAACGCCCGTTTTCTGGCAACCCCTGGTGATAAAGAAACCAAACGCTATTACCTCCAGATTGCACGGCTAAGTGTTGGGTTTGCATTCCTTGCTGATTACGCCTTATTAACCTTGGGTGGCGCGTTAAAACGTAAGGAACGGTTGTCTGGTCGCTTTGCCGATGCTTTATCTAACCTTTACCTATGTTCCTGTGCGCTGAAACATTATGAAAACCAAGGCAAACAGAAAGACGACCTACCGCTGCTGCATTGGGCTTGCCAGGAAAGCATTTACCGCGCACAACAAGCCTTAGCAGATATACTGACCAAGCTACCATTTCCTCCTGTTGCTTGTCTGCTCAATGCCGTCATCTTCCCGCTGGGCAAACCCAACAAACCCGCCAGTGATAAGCTAGTCCACCAATGCGCTGCATTGTTGTTGGCTGATTCGTCCGTACGCGACCGCTTAACCAAAGGTATCTACATCAACAATAAGCCAGATGATGCCACTGGCAGGATCGAGGTGGCGTTTAAAGCGGTACTCGCAGCAGCTCCGGTTGAAGCCAAGATAAAGCTGGCACAAAAACAAAAGCAGTTGGCTAAGAGTGAGATGTCTGAAGTTGCAAAAGATGCGCTGACCAAAAACATCATCACAAAAGAAGAAGCCCAGTTGTTTGACACAGCAGAGCAGGCGAGATTGCAAGCGATTACAGTTGATGATTTTAGTGCTGAGGAGTTGGAGAAGTAATTTGAAGCGATGGTCAAATCTGATTGTCTTTCGACAAGCTTCCTTCGACAAGCTCAGGACGAACAGTTTGTGAGGGTAAAGACCTGTGTAGGTTCTGTTCCGTGACCTGACGGTTTGGTTCGTGGTGAGCCGTGCGCTTGCCGAATGGTCAAACCACGAACAAAATTAACATAAATCTGTAAACAAAAGATGGGCAAAAAAGCCTGCCCACCCTATCTACATCTACATCTGATTCAACCAACACACAACCCTACCAGCAATCAGCCTTGGTTACACCGGATGTTTGCGCTGTAACATCCTTAGCACCCAAATGTGTCAACGTCAACGTACCGCATTTATCACTGGCCTGAGCGCTTTTTGGTGCAGCCCATAAGGTGTAGGTGCTGGCATCTACGGCATTGATTGTTAAGTCATAATACGTAGCCGTGCCAGTGTCCACCGTGTAAACAGAGGAAGAGGGAGTTCCTGTATCATTGATAGAACCCGTACCACAAGAGTCTCCTCCGCCTGTTCCTCCCGCATTGCAATAGGTATTGATTTCCGTAAAATGCCGCTCCATAGCATTGACTAAACCCAGCAAAGCGGCTTTTGCATCCGCTCTGCGTGACTTTCTCACACTTTCCTGATAACTAGGTAAGGCAATAGCAGTCAAAATACCGATTATTGCCACACATATCATCAGTTCTATTAACGTAAAACCTGATTGCGTTTGTCTCATAATTCATTCTACGCTAATTAGTGCGATATGTTATTCAGTTTACGCAGGCAAGCACCGTTTGCTCACCTGCTTGTCTCGTCTCTTACCAATTACAAGGCATTCAATTGCCGCCATGACCTGCGTGTGCCAGGAATAGCGGTACTTCCGCCGACATCATCATCATCGTCACAGGTAGTACCTACACAGCCACTACCTCCTCTATCAACAACAGTTCCCATAGCAGCACTTGAGCCACTACTGTATTTATAGTCAATGGATGCGGTTGGAGATTCAATTACTGTTGGTTGCTTAGTAATACCAATCCCTTGGTTAACACCCGACGCATTATGTTTCACGCCGTTGATCAATATAAAATCCTTATCATCAATTACGCCATTGCCAGTGACATCAAAGGGCGTTGCATCAGCTTCACCACCACTTAGCGCATCAATTTCCATTAAGCGTGATTCTCCACCATCACCACAGGGGTCAGGATTGGGGATTACCGTAGAAAACACTACTAAGCCCCGACGTACTAAAGGTAGACTGATGACCCGTTCACCCTGGGCAACATTGCCAGGTTTAACGAGTAAATTCAATGCCCAGCCGCTTTTTAACGGGCTACTTGTTGTGCAACCAACGGTGGTGGCAGCGTAACAAACAGTGGTTTTTGACACTACACGAACAGACCTAATGGTTTTAGGGCAAGAAGCCGTTCCACAATCTGTATCGGCAAAACCTTCAAAATCAATGGTTTGATCTTGCAACAAAGCGCGATCAGTGATGGTCGAGCCTCTATCCCATAGGCCGTAAAAAGTTTGTACCTGTGGTAGTGCGGGTAAAGTAGGCAATAAGTTGTCACCTGTTTCAAAAAACTTACCTGTACCGAAGTACACCATTCTACCGACACCGTCTTGATCAGAGCCTACTGCCCGTACTGCACCAACGTTAGGCTTGCTAGTGATGGGCTGCCGATTTGCTGTTGGGCAACTTGCACCCGCTGTTGTACAAGCCACGAATATAGGGCTGCCGCCAGATATATTCCAGCTAGCAACGGTACCTGACAAATCAAACTTCCACAAATTGCCGTATAAATCGCCTGCATAAACAGTATCTATACTCAGATCATTATTGGCATCAACAGCAATGGGTGTTGACAGACCATTTTTATCTGACCGCCCAGGTGGTATTGGGGTGCTAGGCTTCGCGCCGGTATCAATTTTTTTGATAATACAGCCGGTTTTAGCGTCAAGAATAAACAACACAGCACTGCCGTTATTGCTGTTATAGCCGTTAGCGGCAATGACTACCCAACTGCCATTTTGCATTCTAACTATCGAAGGTTGTGCCAGGGTATAGCCCAGATCATTGGCATCATAGTTAGCACTGCCTGCTCCAAACGCGCTGCAATCAGTAGCGACGGGAGGCGCGGTATCGGTAAACTCCCACAATGCGCTGGTAGGTGTAAAGGTAGCAAACTCAGTAGCACTGGTAGGTGGGCTAGTAACATCCAGCGCAAATAACGCACGACCGCCTGCACCTGTAGCACCGACTAACATGGTGTGCCAACTCGAATCATAATACACATCACTTGAAGCAGAAGTGCCATCGACATAATACTGATGGGTATAAGTAGGCGATGTCAGCTTACTTAACTCAGGCATTCGCGTTGGGAACGTACGCAAATAGCTCACTCCCGCCTGAAGTGACAGTAGCTGTTGATTTTCTGCCATCAAAACCGTGCAACATACCATCATTGGTACCCACGTAAAGCGTAGGTATGCGGTTTAAATAGGCAGAGCTAGCTCGAAAAGCGGTATAGCTGCTGCCCTCTACTCCTGACAAGGCACCATAGCCAAAGTCATCAGTACCCACAAAAACAGGATCAGAATTAACGGCATCACCCAATAGCTTCGTCCGTTTTCTAAAAATGTGGTTTAGATCAGTATCATCTTTATTAAGTTTCTCGTTTTCTTGGTCGCCACGTAACCAGTCAACTCGGTCAAGACCTTTAAGATCGGACGATGTCGCTGGCGGCAATTTATTTAGGTAATCCTGTTGTGATTTTCCATCGGTTTGAACATTAGTGTCAATACAAGTGGGAATAGAAGTAGTTAATATTTCACAAACGCAATTTTTGCTACCAGGACTACACGATCTGCGTGGATCACTGGGCTTTCTCCCAGGCTTCGTACATTTCTGTGTAGATGTGCTAGCAGCAGGGCAAGTTAACTGTCCCCAAAGGAAAGGGATGCCGCGCGAACCCAATGCTTTCCTAGGGTTGTAAGTTAAAATATTACGAACATCAGAACCAGGAATTTTACCTGGGTCGGACACTTTCCAGTCTGTGGTAAGCGCACCAGTATTCGTGTTAACCGCAAAGGCTTCTACGTCGCCACTCCAGTCTATAGGGTTAAATTTAGCTTGATAAACAATTGAACCTGCATTTAACTGGGTGGAATTCGTTGCAACAGCGGATGCAGCACCATCACCGAGGCTAATTTTAGTTAACGCTGTGGCTAATGAAGTCTCCAATTTTAGTGGATTAGTAGCGGCAAAATATTTGTCGGGGATGCCATCAGGTTCGGCATTTCCAGTGGTATTATTTTCGGCATCCCATTCACTTTGTAGATCTGGCTTTTTGTTATTGTTGGAGTCAATAAAACCACCCCATTTAGCCGCATAAAACAAAGGTTGCTCTAGGCTGTTTGCGTTAGCTGTCCCAATGGTATATGTGCGAACACTTGCAGCATCACCGAAATTGCAATTTGTACAGGTCGTTCCACCCGTGGGGTCGGTATAGGCAAAGCCATTGATCCCTGAATGAACATGAAAACCATCTTGGCTTGTACCATTGACCACATAGCCGAAACCCATTTTGTTAGGCGTGGATTGGGCAATAGCATCCGTGGTTATCGTTACGTTTGACCCTGTAATACTGTATGTAATAGTACCCCATTGATCCTGATCAAAATCGCCGCCTTGCTCGGAATCCTCCCAGTTAACGTAGAGTTTGCCTGTTGCAGTCGTTGAGGTTGTCGCTTGACTTATGATTTTAAAATCAACAATGGCACAATTGGCGGCATTGGGTGCGGTACTTAAATTACGACAGGCCGGTAGTATAGTAATTTTCTTGGTACTAGAACCTGGTACTGGCACAACAACTTTAGGCAACGCTGGGGATAACGCTATGCCGTAAAGATTTACCAATTGATTTTTTGTAATATCCGAGCGTAGATCATTAGTGTGTGCATAATGTGCCAGACCTGCAATTTGGTAAGACCCCGAAAGCCGAGGCGCATCAGGGCATGTCCCCAGCAGTTTACTCAAGGTATTACTACCACTAGGGCTGACGGTCTTGGCGGTACACAATTGATTGTTATCGGTGCCATTTTCGCCTATAAAAAATGGACTGGAAGTTGAGATTTCTCCTGCCCCTACTGCGTCTGTTGCAGCACTCAAATTTGACAAACCAATATCGGTAGCGAGCCCAAGACCATCGGCATCATAAGAAGTGGTGCTAGCATTAAATTGTATAACATTCAGTGAAGCACACGATTCGGCGGTTGTTATTGGATTTACAAAACTTGCTGTCGTTAAATTAAGAACTGTGTCAGTTGCGCTATACGCAGGAGTCGCACTTTTACCCGCCAAATAACGCAGGGATTCCAGTAATAGCTCGGCTTGTGGATTACCCCAATTTCTACATTTACTGGACGTAAAGGTACTTAGACCCCAAATACAGTCATCGCCGCCACCAGTAGTAGATTGAGCGTTATTATAGATTCCATTGCCAGAACCGTATTGGTAACCAACTATCTTGAGTTTGTTAAGGGCATTAATAATTCCAGTGGTCGCGGTGAATGTACCATTAGCATTGATTTCATTTGTAAAAGTACCGATATTTTTCCTTAAAACGCCACCTTCCTTGTTGTTTTGATACGAACCAGACATGAGTCCGAAGTACATCTTGTTACCGTCACCGTATTCTTGCAGTAAACCTATCGGTTTTAAGTCAGAACTCGCGTAATTTTTACATTTTTCGTTGCCTTCCAAGGCGGTGCTAACACAAGCTTGAACTCGTGCAATATATTCATTATTGCCTGATTGCGATGGCGCAGTGCTACTGGCATTTATCCCCGATAGGGTAGCGTTATTGCCATTATCGCCCTCACCCCACTTGCACTGCCAACGTTCATTAGCTGCCCATAAAGCAAAATTGCCTTTGGCAACGCGAATTAGCGGTGCGTTGGTAACTGATTGAGATGTCCCAGAAGAAGCATCTGTTGTATTACATAAGGTAAGTCCTTCAGTGTAGTTAAAGGGAGTCAGCTTGTCTAAATCGCTACCGTTATAAAACTTGGCCCAACTATGGGCATCAGTAGGAAGGAAAGCACGCTCTAATACCGTTAAATTAGCGTCATCTGTAGAACGCAGACCGCCATACAGTATTTTACGAATGACATCCATGCGCGACATGGTTGCCCAATTTAAAAAATTTCCGCTCCATTGGTCATCATCACAATATTTGTCCGAAGAAATACTTTCGGGTTCAAAACGGTTACTGCTGTATTTATAACATTTTGTACTATCAAAATAGCCGTAATAATTAAAGCTGTGCTTGTACGTGGTTTCAGGAACGTCATCATCATCTAAGTCGGAATAATCATCATAAGCTTTAAAGAAAAGCTGGTGATCCTTGGACATATTTATCATTGCTTTAGGTGCTACTGCCTGTCCTATAAACAATGGGGTCGTTGCAATATCTCCCGCAACCGCTATCTTAGTTACAATAGCGACGGCAATTAAAAACCCACTTAACAGACCAAAGCGACTGTATGATTTTATTGATTTGAATTGATTCACCTTAAAACTCCCGCTATGAGCAGCTTAATTAATTTATAAGACCCTAAGGGTATTTAATCGGTCGTAAAAACAGATTGAACAATAACCACCGTGACAGTACTGCCGCCTGTGGCTCTAACTGTAATTCTATATGGCGTTGAACGGTCACTGGCTAATGGACAAGCTTCCTTATAACAGACGGTATCTAATTTTTGGATGATATATTTTGGAGCAGCAACATCGTTACCTAATGTGGTAATCGTAGAAGTTGCCACTGGATTTGTTGTCCAAAAACTATCTTCCTCAAGTTGCAGTTTAGTAGTTGAACCCGTAACGACTGCGGTTGGTATGGTTGAGTCTTTAGAATAATAGCCATTATAGACAGTTGATACATGCGTGATAGGATCAGTCACCGTAACCGTACCTTCAGGCGTAAAATTTGGCAGAACGGCAGGTGCAACCGGAAATAGACTGGCTTCAGCCTCGCTAAGAGCCGATTCGGCAGCTTGAAAGGCTAGGTTTTTGTCGCGCATATTACCTGCCATTTTTTCTTCCAACGAAGTGGACTGCATACCGGCAGTACCTATCAATGTCAATAACAGCAACATGATTAAAGCAACAACTAGAACAACACCGGATTGAGATTTATATAAAACAGGTCTGGATGTCATACAATCAACCTCAGTGCAATCGGTTACGTAGCGCAATTGTGGACGTGAATACCCGCCGGATTCTACGGTCTGTTGGCGTGGTTGTTGCGCCGTTGTATGTATATGCCAAAGGCTCAGAAGCGATATTGTCATCGATAGTTCTTAACAAGAGGCTAACACGCACACTGTTCACTTGCGTCATATCAAGCCCCGCAGTGCCTGCTGGCACATAATAGTTGGGAACTCCATCGTTGTTTGTATCTGCGCCATATAAGATTTGCATGTTTTCTACGCCTTCAACTAACGCTGCCGTATTCCTTGCTAAATTTAGAACCGAATTTGCAGTTCTAATATCAAAAGCACGGTTCTCAGGACACTCTTGATTGAGATCTGTCGAGCAGGGGGTGGTAACAACATCGTTACACCCATTTTCTGACCATCTGGCGGTTATGCTATCTGGCGCATCCATAGCACTATTGGCATTTGGCGCTCCATTCACGCCCACTAGGGCTTCATTAATTGACCTAGTGGCAGTGTCATACAAAGATTTTGGTTGTTTGGGAGTACTGAGCGAGCCGCCCTGACAGCCTCGATAATCCGTCATACGAATATCTCTGGCTAAAAAATCCATGGCAAAACGACCATTTTCTTGCAATCTGGATAGTGCTTCCTGCACTCTATAGGTTTGTCTGCTTTTTAAAAAAACCTCCATTACCCCACCCAATAAAAATGCCCCAATCAAGAGTGCGATCATAATTTCAATCAGCGTTAAACCTTGTTGTTGACGGTAACTTGGGGTGCAAATAGGAGATTGACGTAACGGCTCGTGTATCGCGTTCATTGCAGCAGCAATACTGCTGTCCCTATCTTTATTTAACGAATCTGTACTCATAACTTAAAACCCACTACAAAAAGTTGGTTTGTGCCGCTTTTGTCATCATCCCACCATATTTTGATATGGTAATCCGCACCTGCTCCATCGCAAGCAGAGGCTGCCGTTGAAGTACCATCTTTAGGTGTACTATCTTTACACACTAACCCTTGTCCATTAGGCAGGGTAGCGAGCGCAAGATTCCACTCAAAAAGATCATTGTTAGCCATATCGACTTGGCTGCACCCAGTTGTAGTCAAACAATTCGGTTTTTGTATACCTGTACTTGGAAGAAAAGTTGTGTAAATAACCAGTGCATCGTTATTGTTGGCGGCAACAGAGCTATTGGTATTGGCTCGCATCCGGTCTGCAATATCGTACGCTAATTGGGTTGCTTGACTGCGGTTGTAAGCACTTTGGTTATTACTCAGCACTCTGGCTTGTAGCCCTGCCAAGCCCAACAACGCCCCGGCGAGTAGAACTACGGCAATCAACACTTCAATCAAGGTAAAACCGCTGTGTGTTTTCATGATGGTTTTCATCTTCATGTACACTGGTAGGTCTCAATTCTCGAACGACCAGTAGTCGTGGCGATTACTATTTTTTCCCACTTCGGCAACGCGATCATCACAAAAGAAAATCGAACCCGAACTAACAATTTCACCACTCGCTATGTAAGAGATAATGTCGTCAACAAGCGTGTTTCCGACTATTGTATTCTGGGACTGTGCGGCTTCTTGTCTTTTCAATATTGTTTCGGGTGCGCCGTCATAATCTGCATCCTCATTTTGATTGGTAAAAACAATCCAGCCTTGCGCCCAGTTGCCGCTTGTGACGCAAGTAGCACCATCACTACTTTTGCACATTGAAACCCGCATTCCGCGCTTAACTGCTTCGCTACGTATAAAATTTATTGACGTAACAAACTCGTTAACCTGTGTGGTTATCCGGCTGCTTCTTATGGTAGAGGTAAAGCTGGGGATTGCTATGCTTAACATGATGCCGGCAATACTCAATGTAACCATCAACTCCATCAATGTGAATCCGAATTGCATTGATGGTTTTTCTGGCATGACCTGATAATCTTTTTGATTCAACGGCATTTCACTCAACCTGATATAACACGTTCTTCTTTGATTACATATTAGTATAGACTCTATGCAGGCGTTTGTGAAACACGTCACAATTCTGCAATTTAGTGGCAATCGTTCCCTTTTTTTTGTTTGATAGGGTTTTGTAAGCGGTTTGTTTATATCTAACATAAAGAACTCTAATCATCCTGCAAGGTCTACCTAATTAACTGGCTTTGTTGCTGATTAGTTTTGCATTATGTTGCAATGAGATTGCTGCTTACCCGTGTGTCGAATAATGTTGCTAAGGCTCGTGTATAGCTTGTAGCGAGTTAACAATGCTGCTATCTAACCGTTCGATGGAAGGTGCTATAAGAACGTCATAATTCATCCCTAAGCCAGACATTTTGTCACAGACCTGACGATAGACTTTTGCTGATATTGCATTGGGTGCAATGATGAGAATATCGACATCCGAGTGACCGTGAAATCGTCCTGTTGCGTAGGAGCCAAACAAGTATACTGGATGGGTGAAATCTTTGAATGCTACATTAAGATAAGCTAACACGCTGTCGTATTTTACTGACCTGGCTTGCTGGATGAGGTTAGTTGCGTTCATAAGCCCTCTCCATAATTAGCAAGGTTTGGGTTAAGGTGTCGATGGCTGACAGGGCTTGTTTTTTGGTGATGACATCAACTGGGGCATCAGAAGCCAACGGATAACGGGCGATGGTGCTGTATTGGCTTAATTCCTTATACGATTCAATAATTTCACCATCAAACAGGTTTGTTGCAAGGGCTTCATTGCAGGTTTTAGCAAGCGCATGGACTGAATATGTATGACTGAAGGCTTGGGCTGCATCACTGAGCAGGAACTTCAACGCTTTTTCAACCGCTTGTTGGGCATGGTAGCAAACACCATCCCATTTGTTCGCCGCCAACAATATATTAGCCATTTCGTAATCATTCAGGCTTTGCCTTAACCACGCGTATTGTGCGCCATCCTGGGTGGCAAGTTGCGTTAAATAGTCAATATTCATAATTGGAAACGCATTTGAAAGTTGAACTCATCGTCATCAGCTCCATGAGAGTAAATTCCAAGGTTTTTGATGGCTGCTCTTGTATAACCTGATGGTCTATTCTGTTCAACGGCATTGTCCACTCAACCTAATTCAACAAGTTTTTCTTTGATTGCATTTCAGTATAGACCTTAATGAATAGGTTTGTGAAACACGTCACATAACTGGAATTTAGTGGTAATTTTTGTTTTTCTATTTGGTTTGAAAGGGCTTTGTATGCGGATTGTTTGCATGAATCTTAAAGAACTTCATTCATTCCGCAAGGTCTATCCTATTAACATCATAAGTAACTGGCTTTGTTGCTGAAAAGGTGCAATTTTGACTTGCTCGACCCTGATTAGTTTCGCATTATGTTACAATGAGTTTGCTGGTTATTCACTTGAATTTTAATCATTTCTGTACTGCATGAACATTGGCAACAAATCACCTCAGTTAATCGACCGCTTCGGCAGGAAGGTGGATTATTTGCGCGTTTCCATTACGGATCGTTGTGATTTCCGTTGTGTGTATTGCATGTCTGAGGAAATGACGTTTTTGCCGCGAGACCAGGTGTTATCGCTGGAAGAGCTGTATACGATTACCAAGGCATTTGCGGAATTAGGGGTAAAAAAGATCCGAATTACGGGCGGTGAGCCTTTGGTTAGGCGCGGGGCATTGGAATTGCTAGAAAATATCGGCAAAATCGAGAGCCTGCATGAGTTGGTATTGACGACGAATGGTTCGCAACTGGAACACATGGCTTTGCCGTTGAAAAAAGCGGGGGTTAAGCGCATCAATATCAGCCTGGATACCTTGGATACCGATAAATTTAAGGCAATCACCAGGACTGGCGATTTGAGCCAAGTTTTACGGGGGATTTATGCAGCTAAGGATGCTGGATTTGAGCGCATTAAGATCAATGCAGTGATACTCAAGGACAAAAACCATCAGGAAGTGGTCGGTCTGGTGCAATTTGCGGTGGATAAGGGCATTGACATTAGCTTTATCGAGGAAATGCCACTGGGGATAGTCAGCCAACATAATCGTTCTTCCGCTTATTATTCCAGCGATTGCATTAAGGCGGATTTAGCGACCCAGTTCTCATTACTGGCGTCTACCGAGAAAACCGGTGGGCCGTCAGTGTATTATAAGGTGCAAGGCAAAAACACCAGAGTGGGCTTTATTTCACCACACAGTGCCAATTTTTGCAGCACCTGCAACCGTGTTCGGTTGACGGTTGAAGGGCGATTATTGTTGTGCTTGGGGAATGAGCATTCGGTTGATTTAAAAGCAATTATCAGGGCTAATCCTGGCGATATGGACATCTTAAAGCAAGCTATTATTGATGCCATGCTTATTAAGCCCGAAAAACACGAATTCAATATTCATGAGCAGCCCGTGATCCTACGGCACATGAGTGTTACGGGAGGATGATTAATCCTTCCTTCAAATTTCCGTTGGCTGGGTTTATCAACGACCACCAGGGGTGGTGGAAGTGCAGCATAATGGTATGGAATCGTTGCTGCCCCAGCCTACAAACTATTCTCAACTATTAAGGTTTACATGTCATTTGACTCACTCGGTTTATCGGACGCTCTGCTGAAAGCAGTTGCCGACCAAGGTTATACAACACCCACGCCTGTTCAGATTAAGGCGATTCCGCCTATTCTTGCCGGTAAAGATATTATGGCAGGCGCACAGACCGGCACAGGCAAAACCGCCGGATTTTCTTTGCCGCTACTACAACGGCTTGCGGATAGTGCTGATTTAAACACCCGACCTAGAAGGGTTCGTGCTTTGGTATTAGTCCCTACCCGCGAGTTGGCAGCTCAAGTTTATGAAAGTATTGCAACGTATGGAAAATATCTGCCCTTGCAGACCCAAGTTATTGTCGGTGGTGCAAGTATCAATATGCAAATCAGGCAGTTACGGCACGGCTGCGACATTGTGGTCGCCACGCCAGGTCGGTTGATGGATCATATCGGTCAAAAAACCATTTCTCTAGGCAATATAGAAATATTGATATTAGATGAAGCAGATCGTATGCTGGATATGGGCTTTTTGCCAGAAATTCGCCGAATTATGGCTTATTTGCCTAAAAATCGGCAAAGTTTGCTGTTTTCTGCGACCATGCCCGGCGCGATCAAAACGCTGGCGGCAACGATTCTTAACAGTCCTGTCGAAATTGAAGTTGCCAAGCAGAATATCACGGCAGATTTAGTTTCCGAATGCGTGTACGGCATTAACAAAGATAACAAACGCGAACTGTTGTCTTACTTAATCGGCAGCAATAATTGGAAGCAAGTGCTGATTTTCGTGCGTACCAAACACGGTGCTGACCGCTTGGAAAAGCAGTTGGTTAAAGACGGCATCCGTTCGGCTTCGCTGCATGGCGACAAAACCCAAGGCGCACGGACGAAGGCACTGGACTATTTCAAAAATGGCAAGGTCACGGCTTTAGTCGCCACTGATATTGCGGCGCGTGGGCTGGATATAGAAGAATTGCCACATGTGGTCAATTACGATCTACCGCAAGTCGCTGAAGATTACATTCATAGGATAGGACGTACCGGACGTGCAGGTTCAAGTGGTAGTGCGCTATCTCTGGTCTGCCCGGAAGAAGCGTACTTACTGGAAGCTATCGAGAAACTGTTAAAGCGGCAAATTCCACGAGTGGACGATACCGGTTATGAACCGGTTTCTTTAAAAGTCATGGATGCACCGAAAAAAGTTGCTCCTTCCAAAAATTCGGGTAAAAAAGATTATCGGCATACCGACAAAAAAACACCCCAACGTGAACGTGGTAATGGGGCTAATTTTAATCCACGTAGCAGTAAACCCAAAAATCGTTCAAGCTCAAGACCATAAGCTTGAAACTGCTGAATAAATCAGAGAATTGCTTGATTTATTAATTAGTTAACTTGTATTAAGCACAAGGTAATACCGAAAACGCGAAGTCACCAATGCTCGGATTTCGCAAGCTCCATCTGTGCGATTAGCAAGTTCTAAAGCACCTTGTTTGGCACAATTTTGGTTTTTCGGGTATCAGGTAACATCACCCTACTAAAAATGGGCTATTATTAGCCCAATATCATCACGATAAATCTATTAACCAGGAGAATTCAATCATGTCGTTTTTCGCATCGTTCACAAAAAAATCCAAACTCGATGCTGCCGTAAAAAAAGCAGATAATGCACGCAAAAACGAAGGCAGTGTCGCGGATCAATTATTTAAAGAAGCTTATCAAGACTATGCTGATGTCCTGACCGGCGATTCTTTACGCGCCGCCGCGCTGTACCATTGGGGTCTTACTTTACTGCGTCAGGCAAAAACCAAAACGCCACCGGAATCGATCAATATTTACCGGAACGCGATTGCGAAATTCTCTTTTTGCATGACTTTAGACCCCGGCTATCTTGCTGCGGCGATAGATGCTGGGGTTGCCTGCATGGATTTAGCCCGTGCCAGGGAAGTAGAACCCAGCGATGAGCTGTATGAAATGGCTAAACGGCAGTTTGAGAAAGCCAATTCAATTCAATCAGGCGTTGCCGCGTTTAATCTTGCCTGCGTTTATGGCGTACGTGGCGAAAATGACAGTTGCCTGGAAGCCTTAAAAATGGCAAAAGATAAAGGTAATTTGCCAGAAGATGCTGATATTCTTGCTGATCCAGACTTGGCTACTGTCACACAACAGGCTTGGTTTACAGAATTCATGAACTCTTTGGTAGAAGATAGACGGCTAGCTGAAGAAAAACGTTTAGCGGCAAAAGCTGCCGAGGAAGAAGCTAAGAAACCGAAACCCAAAGATCCTAATGAATTCGACCCTTACCATACACCAGATAAGGTAGCTAAGGAGAAAGCTGAGGTTAAGGCTAGTGCGCCAGAAGTAATTGAAGAAACAGCAGAAATTGCAGAAGAATCACCGAAAACGCCAGCCAAAAAAGCGACTAAAAAAGCCGATGAGAAATCCAGCGATGAAGAAGCCAAACCATCAGATGACTAGCACTGATTGTCAATTAAGGAATCATTGCACAGTCACTCAACGAGTTCAGTAGTCGATTAGGGTGATCCATGCACCTAAAAGGGTGCGTAAAACGCACCCTACCGCTGTACAAAATTAAATATTGGGAGTGCTAAGCCTAGGTTTGGCACTCCACAACTATACTGCCTTCTTAGATTCCGTGGACAGGCTGTTTTGCCCACCATTTACCTTTCTTCCAGCCCCGCTTCGCGTGGACACAACCAGACTAAAATCAAACGGATTACAATGAGGTGTGTAACACACCTCATGTAAAACCCTAAGCGGATATTTTAGATTTTGCTTTGCTCATCATCACCGTCTTGTTCGTGCATGATAGCGGTGTAACAATTCATAATGCTTTCAGTGTAATTGGTACGGGCTTTTGCAAGTTCTTGCGGTGAGCCGAATTCTTTACCCAATTCTTCAAAGGTCTTCTTTGGATCTTTCGATTTAGCCAAAGTCAGCATTTTTGCGTAATTACGATAAGCTTGTAATCTATCAGGATCGAAAACAAAAAAGCCGGGCATCTTTAGATACGTTGTGTCAATAACGCACTTAGCCATGTGAGCAGGGTCTATTTTATATTCTTTAATTTCTTGCTCTTTTTCCATTTCCTCTAAAACGGCTTGCTCATAATGATTTTTATCAGCACAAGCCACGAGAAATACGGGTAACAGGAGGATCAACAACAGTTTTTTCATGTATATAACACCATCTTAATATTTAAACTCACAATAAACATCTGCACATTATACGCATTTCGCGGATTTTCATGTAATTGCAATAGGCCGCTTGGTAATGGAAACTCATTATTGACCGATTTCCCGCATCGCTTGAATTATCCAATCCTCAGCTTCCTTATTAATATCAGCCGTCTTGCGGCTCTTGCTTTCAATGGGTGAACCGATTTTTACCTTAATTGTTCCTGGGTACTTTAAAAAGCTGTAGCGCGGCCAAAATTTTCCAGCGTTATGTGCAATCGGAATGACGGGATAACCCGATTTTTGCGCCAGCATGGCTCCACCTGCGCTAAAATTCCCCATCTCGCTTACCGGCATACGAGTGCCTTCGGGAAAAACAACTACCCATAGACCCTGTTTTAAAGCCTCAGTTCCATGGCTGATTAATTTACGCAAGGCAGCGTGTTTGTTATTCCTGTCTATCGCAATCGGCTTTAAGGTTGCCATTGCCCATCCCCAGAAAGGTATCCACAACAATGATTGTTTAAACAATGATGTTTGTGGCGGCAATAAACACCTGAACGCCAATGTTTCCCAAGCTGACTGGTGATTGCTTAATACAATTGCGGCACTGTCGGCGTTGATATGCTCCAGCCCTTCCACCTCATGACGCACGCCGCAACAAATTTCAGCTAATTTCAATACGGCTTTTGCCCATCCTTTACCCATGCGATAACGGACTTTAAAGGGAAAAATGATACAAAGCACGACCAAAGAGCCGAAAACAAATGTCATGATGATCGAACCTGCTAAAAATACCGCTGACCCAAAATATATTCGGATGCTATTGTTTTGATAAGATATATTCGACTGCGCCATAAAGATTTTCAAAGACAGGAATGTTAAAGTTAGGATTCTGATCTAGCGTTTTTTGGCCTTTTCCGGTTTTGACCAGGATCGGATTTGCGCCTACGGCTAGTGCTGCTTGCACATCACGTAGCGAATCGCCAATAAAATAAACGCTATTTAGATCGACATTTTTTTCTAAGGCAAATTGTTCCAGCAAGCCGGGTTTTGGCTTACGGCAGTTGCATGAACTCTCTGAGCCGTGCGGACAATAGTAAATGGCGGCAATTTCCCCGCCCTTCTCTGCAAGCAGGCTGTGCATTTTTTCATGGATTTTGGTCAGCATGGCTTCATCAAACAAGCCTCTTGCCAAACCGGACTGGTTGGTAATCACCACCACGTCGTAGCCTTGTTGGTTCAGCAAAGCAATAGCTTCAAGACTGCCTGCAATCGGTCGCCATTCTTCTGGCGACTTGATAAAGTCATCGGAATCTTCGTTGATGACCCCATCCCTGTCCATTAGCACATAACGGCGCTGTTCCATGCCGTTTGGTTACGATTGCAGTTTGGAAATGTCAGCTACTTCCAAAAACACTTTACTCAATCTTTCAAGTATACCTAAGCGATTTGCTCGTACTTGAAGATCATCAGACATTACAAAAATGTTATCAAAAAATAAATTTACTTGATTATGTAGATAAGATAATCGATCAAGTATCGATTGATAGTCCTTAATCTCTTTAAATGGCTTAATATCTGCTTCTGCTTTCGCTATGGAATAAGAAAAATCTATCTCCATTTCTTCCAATCCAGTTGGATCTAAAAACTCAGCAGGCTCGGTTTCCGATTTTTTCAGGATATTCCGTATGCGTTTATTCGCAGCAGCCAAACTTTCGGCTTCGGGCAGTTGGCGGAAAGCCTTGACCGCTTGCAATCTTTTCATGAAATCCAAGGGTTGCGCGGGATTAACCGACATGACTGCATCAAACTCATCAGGTGCGAAACCGCGATCCAAGCAATAGCCTTTCAAGCGGTCAAAAATAAAATCAACAACCAGCTTGCGGGTTACATCACGATCAAAGCTGTGGATGTATTGTTTCAGCGAAGCATCAACTAGGGCAACAATATCCAGGCTTAGCTGATTTTCGATGATAATCCTTAATGATCCTAACGCCGCTCGTCGCAACGCATAAGGGTCTTTGTCGCCTGTAGGAATCAATCCGGCGCTGAAAATCCCCGTCAGGGTATCAACCTTATCTGCCAGCGCGACAATCTGACCAGTTTGGCTGGCTGGGGTAGGACTGCCCGACTGTTTGGGGAAATAATGCTGCTCAATGGCATTGGCAACTTCGGCTGGTTCATTGTCAGCCAGAGCATAGTAGCGCCCCATCAAGCCCTGCAGATTGCCAAACTCGCCGACCATATCGGTCATCAAGTCCGCTTTTGCCAAGTGCGCGGCGCGTTGTGCCCATTCGACATTGGCGCAGAGTTGTGTCGCTATCAATTCAGATAAAACTATTACCCGCTGGGTTTTATCTGCAAGCGTACCCAACTTTTCCTGAAAAACGATATTGCCCAGGCTTGCAACGCGGACTGCCAGGGATTTTTTCCGGTCTTGTTTCCAGAAGAATTCAGCATCAGTCAGGCGCGGCGTAATAACGCGTTCATTGCCCTGCTTGATGGATTCAGGCCGAGTGCTTTCGATATTACTGAAGGTAATAAAATACGGTAACAACCCACCGCTGGCATTTTTCACCGGAAAATATTTCTGGTTGGTTTGCATGGTGGTAATCAGCACTTCGGCTGGCAACTCAAGAAACCGTGGATCAAATGATCCGGTAACAGGCACAGGCCATTCATTTAATGCGGCAATTTCTTCCAGCAAATCGTCTTCGATATGGGCCGTGCCATTGACCGCTGATGCTGCTTGATTAGCCTTGTCGCGTATGATGGATTTTCTTTGTTCAATATCAGCAATCACCTTGCCCTGCTGGAATAAGGTTTCAGCATAACTTTCTGGGCTAGTGATGGCAATGGTTTGCGGTGCATGAAAGCGATGTCCTGATGTCGTCGATCCCGTCGTCAAGCCCAAGATGTCACATTCAATAACCGAGTTACCGTAGAGCAATACCGCCCAATGCACTGGCCTGACAAATTCGGTTGCAAAACTGCCCCAGCGCATACGTTTTGCTATCGGCAAGGCTGAAATGCTTTGGCGAATAATGTCGGGAATTGATTGCTCTGTGGGCAATCCTTTCACTGCTTGCTTATAGATCAGCCATTCGCCTTTGTCGGTTTTCAGCCGTTCCAATTGGTCAAAGGTCGTCCCGCAACTGGCGGCGAAGCCTTCTGCGGCTTTGCTGGGTTTGCCATCTGGAGCGAATGCCGCTTGGATCGCCGGCCCACGTTTTTCAACGGTTTTGTCGGGTTGTTGGGTGGACAAATTTTCGATAAACACCGCCAAACGCCTAGGTGTAGCATAAGCCTTAGCACCAGTAAACGTCAGCTCTCCCGCACCCAAGCCTTGCAACACACCATCCAGTAAGGCTTGGCTCAGTTTGACGAGGGTTTTGGGCGGTAATTCTTCCGATCCCAATTCAAACAATAAATGTTTTGCTGCCATGTTACGCTCCTTGTCCGGCACACATCGGGAAACCGAGAGATTCACGGCGAGCATAATATGCTTCTGCAACCGCTCTCGACAATGTTCTAACTCTCAATATATAACGTTGCCGTTCTGTTACCGAAATCGCATGACGGGCATCCAGTAAATTGAAGGTATGTGATGCTTTTAACACCATTTCATAAGCGGGTAACGGCAAATCCAAGGCAATCAATTTTTGGCATTCCTGCTCATACGTATCGAAGCATTGGAACATAAACGGCACATTGGCATGGTCGAAATTATAAGACGACATTTCGACTTCGTTTTGATGAAACACATCACCATAAGTGACAACACCGAATGAGCCTCGCGTCCAAACCAGATCATAAACGCTCTTAACACCTTGCAAATACATGGCGAGACGCTCTAAACCGTAAGTGATTTCACCAGTGACGGGCCGGCATTCCAATCCGCCGACTTGCTGGAAGTAGGTAAACTGGGTGACTTCCATCCCATTCAGCCAAACTTCCCAACCCAATCCCCACGCGCCTAAGGTGGGCGATTCCCAATTGTCTTCGACAAATCGAATATCGTGTTCCAGCAAATCGAAACCCAACTGCCGCAAAGACCCTAGATAAAGCTCCTGGATATTATCAGGCGATGGCTTTAGTGCGACTTGATACTGGTAATAGTGTTGCAGACGGTTAGGGTTTTCGCCAAAGCGCCCATCAGTCGGGCGGCGTGAGGGCTGTACATAGGCGACATTCCAAGGTTCAGGGCCTATCGACCGTAAAAAAGTGGCGGGATGAAAAGTACCGGCACCGACTTCCTGATCCAGGGGCTGCAATAAGATACACCCCTGGGCAGCCCAGTAATCTTGCAAGGCCAGGATAAGTCCCTGAAAAGTCGATAAATCGTAGTTTTGGCTGGTCACGTCGAATTTTGTGAATGGGCAATAAAAGATGGGGAATTATAACGTAAAAACGCCTTTTTTAGCAGAACCCGTCATGTCCAGAAAGAAATGTATCGCCTGAAGCGTCAATTACGACTCATGTTTGTCTTCCTCTTTGACAATAGCTTGTAAGGACAAACCTGTTAATGATCCACTTTTTGGCGACTCTGCCGATCTACCCCCTGGTGATGACGAACCAAGCCCCTCGCTCAAATTGATCTTCAACTTGAGATTATTAGGGGAATCGGAGTTTTGCATGGCTTCGTCCAGTGAAATAAGGCCTTCTTTGTATAGCCTGAGCAGGTGGCTGTCGAACGTCTGCATACCGATGTTTTCGGATTTTTCCATGGCTTCCTTGATCGCATGGACATCACCTTTGTGGATCAAATCCCTGACCAGTTGCGAAGCCAGCAATATCTCTATCGCCGCTGTGCGCTTGCCGTCTAGCGTAGGAACTAGGCGTTGCGAGACGAATGCCTTCAAATTCAAGGATAAATCCATCAACAATTGATTGCGGCGTTCTTCCGGGAAAAAATTGATTATCCTGTCCAAGGCCTGATTGGAATTGTTCGCATGTAAGGTTGACAGGCACAAATGCCCAGTTTCCGCGAATGCCAGGGCATGTTCCATGGTTTCCTGACTGCGGATTTCGCCGATCAGGATCACATCGGGGGCTTGCCGCAAGGTATTCTTCAGCGCATCTTCATAACTGAGCGTATCAACCCCGACTTCACGCTGGTTAACCAGGGATTTTTTGTGCGGATGGATGTATTCAATCGGGTCTTCAATGGTAATGATATGGCCTGAACTATTGGCGTTGCGGTGATCTATCAGTGCCGCCAGCGAGGTTGACTTACCTGAACCCGTACCGCCTATAAATAAAATCAGGCCGCGCTTTTCCATAATGACTTTTTTCAATATATCAGGCAGTCCCAGCTTGTCGGCATTGGGAATTTCCACCTTGATGTTGCGGATAACCAAAGAAAAACAATTACGTTGTTTAAAAATATTGATCCGAAATCGACCTATCCCCTGCTCAGATATTGCAAGATTCAATTCAGGCTGGTGTTCAAACGCCTTCCGCTGGTCAGCATCCATCAGATTGTGTGCGATTTCCTTTAACCGTTCCCTAGTGAGCTTGATGTTTTCCAAAGGCCGCAAAACGCCTTGAAACTTGGCGGCGGGCGGTGCATCTACCGTTAAGTACAGGTCAGAGCCATCGTTTTGGACGAGCAGTTTCAGGTATTCTTTAAATTCCATAATCAGTCTTATCGTAGTGATGAATAAGGTCAATTCTAGGTTATAAACCCAGAAGTTGAAGGCTGATCGACAAAAATAAACAATCCGGCAGATTGGCTTAGGCACACATAGCCTATGACTCTAAACTAGAGCCATATTGTCTGTGTGCTGTAACCCAACGTCTATACGCTGTTTGTTGGGTCACTACGCGCCCAAGCATCTTACAAACCTCATCGGCCGAGAGTTTACGCGTCTAACCCACCTATATTATTGCATTTGCTGCAACATTCCAGATCGATCCATATATATTAGCAACCCGCCCACAGCAATGACTCCAAAGATAATAGCAAACGCAATTTTCCAATAGCTATAAGGCCGCTCACCTTGCACTTGGCCTGTCCTGCCGTTGATGACGAACCGGTAGGTTTTTTGCTGGTAACGAAAAGCAGCTGACCAGACGGGCAATAAGCAGTGTTTGTAAGAGGTATTGTTGTGTTGGGTATTAAATTGATCGACGCGCTGTTGGTCACCACCGATGTCAAAGGCAATGTCCTGGTAAACCACATTGTCCATTTTACGTTTGGCTTCGTCAAAACCTTGGTCGAGATTAACTTGATAGTATTCGCTGGTGAAGCCAGTGAGATAGCTTTCGTTATACGCTTCCAAGTTTGCCAGATCCCAGGGTTCCAATTGGTCGAGGATTTGTCGGGGCAATGATTTGCTCGCACCGATTAATACATCGTCAAAAAATCGGGCAACCCGTCCTCGTACCGGAGTCCAACGAGTTTGCGGCACTTGCCTTATCTCATTAACCATACGCCCGTCCCTGACGGTCTGCACTTCCTGGCTGACGTAATAGACATCACCACGCGCTCCCAGATAAGTGGTTTCTGTGCTGCTATCAAATGTCCAATAAGGTATATAAACACCGATCAACTTGGTGTCGTCTTGGGCATATTTTTTGACTTTGTTGGGCGCAAACCATAAGCCTTTTAGCCAATATCGAAATTGTTGTTTGGCTTGTTGCTCGTTAATTTTAAAAGGTAACAGGGATTTTGGCGTGATAGGTTTTGTTTGTGCCGTGCTGGTAACAATCGTAGTACCGCAAAAGGGGCATTCACCAGCATGGATACTGCCTGCAAATTTAAATCCGGCACCGCAAGCATCACATTGAATCTGCGCGATTTCTGCGGTGTCGGGTTTAGCCTGAGCCAGTTCAATTAAAGCTTGATGGAAATCGTATTCCTGAATTTGCTCAAAACGCTGCTCAATCTGGTTTTCCTGACCGCAATATGCACAGGTAAGATACTGGGTGCCAGGTTTAAAAGTTAGCAAACCGCCACATTTGCTACAGGGGAAACGATTAATTTTTGGGGTACTTGGCTCTTGTTTTATGGATTTGAACACAACATGGTGGCCTGTGTATGAACGCTAGCCTTATTATGATTGATTCTGGACAAATGTGCATGATGCGCTGCACTAAGGGAAGCGCATCAAGCTCGGAACACTCTGGACGGCGACTATTTCAATGTGTCTAAAGAATTTAGGCTAATCTGGCAACATACCGCGATATATTTTTTGTTAATCCCAGCTATTTGCCAGTTGCGGTTATTAATTGACTGCAATCTGACAACTCCTTATTTCCCAAAAATCCACAAAACATGCTTGACCATATCCTTAATCGAATTTTCCTTGATCGTCTTGATTAACTCATCAAGCTTGAACGCGTGATGTTGTTCATAAGCCACGCCATGTTGCGGTGCATCAGCCAGACCGATTTCCCTGGCATGATCGACAAAGCCTTTGTTCTTCCAGAAAAATGCGCCGGGCATGGTGGTGGGGATGACCAGCACGAAGAACAAGGAACGACCGAATGCTGCCATGACCAACATGGACAGGGTTAGCAATAAGCCCAACGCATAAGCGATTGCAACCGATAAATCCGTAATCGTAAAGGTAATCGCCAACACCAGATTAATTCCCAACAGGCTATTGCGAAGCAGGTAGGACTTGCCGTATTCCGTGGTTTGCACGTAATAAGACACTGCCCCTTCGTGTTCCGCACCGCGCATGGCCTTGGCATGGGCAATATGCCCAATGCCTTCGATAACCAAGCCCAACGCAATAATTGCAGCGAGAATTTGCACTAGAAGTTGGGTCTCAACCGTCGCCAATGGCAACAGGCATACGCTGACAACCCCAATCAGCAATGCGCCAAAACTGAGCATCGTGCCAAAAAATGCCGTACCTGTTTGCCAGTGATTCCAGAACGGTCGTGCGGGGATTCGGTACAGTTTGTACATATAATACAAACCGATAGCACCACTTAGCACTCCAATAACGGCGAAGACATTCGCAATCAACGTAAGCACGGTATTATCAAACAGGCCAAAAACCGCATACCCCAGCAATCCCGTGTAAAACATCGAAACCCCTGCAATTTCCCGGCTAACTGGGGATAATCGCAAATTATTAAAGCCACGATAAAAGCGGTGTGGTTTGCCCAAGTGCATGTTGAGTTTGAACAGACCCACGGTACTGACAGCAACGATCACAAAGATTAGCGGAATGAATGCGCTAGTATTTTTTAGCATGGCAACAGGTTCAACATTAAGCAACATACCCAACATCAGTATCGAGAACGCACCTACAGTAGCTTGGGTGCATAGCGTAAAAATAACGTGGGCGCTTTCGTGGCTGGTCAGCAGTTTACGAAAATTCCAGTGCCGTTCCTTACCTTGCTTTTCGTCAACGACCGGTTTGAATTTGTCTTGCACGTCATCACGATGATATTTCAGGGGCATATCGTCGGTACGGGTCATTTCACGATGTGTGGTGCGCGTTTGTTGGAAGCGGATATTGGGATGGGTAATATCGGTGGTAGGGAATCCTGGTATTTCTGTTTTCGCTTGAGTGCGATTTTCAGGGATATTTTCGATAACCCCGAAGTCCAGGGCATTGCCTAAACAGGCAGCAACACAAGCCGGTTTCAAGTTGACCTCCAGGCGATCTACGCACATATTGCATTTGGAAACTTCACCTTTGACTGGATCAAGTTGCGGAGCATTATACGGACACACCCAAGTGCAATAGCCGCAACCAAAGCAAATATCGGGGTCTTGCAACACCGCCCCGTATTCAGCAAACTTGGTGTAAGCACGGGTAGGGCATCCCGTTAAACAAACAGGATCATCGCAATGGTTACACGCCATTGAAATATTGATGCGCTGATAATCAGGGTACGTACCGCCTTCGACAAAACCCACAGAACGAAAAGCAATGTGTGCGGGGACATCATTTTTCTCGCTACAGGCGGACTCGCAAGCATGACAACCGATGCAGTTGTCGGCATTAAAATAGAAACCGTGTTGTTTATAGCGGTCAGGATTTTCACCAATCGCCCCATCACCGTTAATGTTTAGGCTCTTACACCGCAACTCGCTGCTGGCATCGGTCAGTTCGATGTTAAGGTTGTAGCGGTTTTTTTCCTTGCTTTCCGTGTTATTCAGAAAAGCGTATTTGGGTTCATCGTCACGTACTTCAAACATAATTTGTCCAATGTAGGGTACGCATCGCATACCAAAAATCATCATGGTGTGTGCAGAAGAGCATACTGCTATTACACATACAATAAATTAGTAATTCTTTTGAATTAAGCTGTAGTAAGACTTGATACATAGCTCACAAATTCTTGCTTTTTCATTGATAACCATTCTTCCTATTTCTTCATCCCAAGGGGATCGTCCGCAAAATGAACACTTCACTGCTTCTTTTTCTGCTTCAATCAAGGCGATGGCATCAGACTCGTTATAGTTTGTCCGAATCCAGTTTTTGTTAATGCCTTGATAATGTTTTTCGGCAATTTCCTTGATTTCCTCAATTGTCGTTGCCGATTGAACAGCGCAGAGGTCTTCCCACTCTTCGTTACAGTGTGACAGGCGAAATTCGGATGTTTCAATATCTTTGGATATCGCTAATTTTGGTACTACACCCACCAACTCATCTCCGGCCCATAAATTTTTCTTATTCATGTATTTGACTGTTGAATCGACAACTGCGTATTCAACAACGTAAGAAGGTATAAATAAGCTTATTGGTGGTTTATCCATAAAATTCCTAACGTAAAATTAAGCCCCACAGGGTTGCATTCAATGCAATCTATAAATCTAAATTTATTTCCAATCATTATGTTCACAGCCACCTTTCCACCAGTAAACCTTCAATCCGGTCAAAATGCTTATGATTATTAGTGACCAGAGAAAACTTATTAGCAACCGCAATACTAGCAATCATTAAATCCATATCGGCAATCAGATCACCGTCCTTTTTTAATCGGGCTTTTTCTTGGGCAAATGTCATGCTGGCTTTTTCATCAAACTCAAGGATATGAAAATTCGCTAAAAACGCGCTTATTTTTGCCATATTCTGTGCAACTTTTACCGAATTAAACGCGCCGTATAGCAATTCAGTGACATTGATGCGAGTAGTAAAAATATTTTCGATGGGGTGTGCGCTTAACTTATCGACTATCTCTTGCTGACCTTTCAAGAAATAAATCAAAATATCGCTGTCGATGACGACGTTCATAACCCGAAATCAATATCTTTGCTATTTTTATCCCGTTGGATACTGCCTAAAATACTGTCTGCTTCGCTTGCGCCTAGTGACCCTGCGAATTGCAACAGCGCATTCCTTTTGGTTTTTAATGAGGCAGCATATTGAATCACCGCTTCTTCAATCACGTTTGTTTTTGTCGTATGCAGGTCTTTTGCCAGTACATTAATTGTGTTTATTACGGTCTCATCGAGCCTAAAATTAGATGCTTGTCGCATGAGGAACTCCTTTGTTAAATATTGTATGTACGTATTATAGCTATAATTAAATAATATGTAAATACATAGGCGACACCAAAACACCATTATAGGTTGGTTTAATAAGTCCTTAACTCCTTGCTCAATTGTGCGGCGAAATCTTGGTCTACGTGTTCAATATTGACGGCTGATTGCTTGAAGGCAGGTTGCCGGGAATAAGGATCCAACAAGCCCAAGGTCAGCCGGTTAACGCAATCAAAAAAATGGAAGGGGATGAACACCATGTTCTTGGGAACGCGCTGGGTCAACATGGCCATGACGACGGCATCGCCACGGCGGGAAGTCACCCGCACATAAGTTTGGTGCTTGATGCCCAGTTCATCCGCCGCATCGGGGCTCATTTCCATGAACGGGATAGGGCTGAACTTGTTGTTGTTGCCGATCTTGCCGGTCTTGGTGCGAGTGTGCCAATGTTCCACCAAACGACCTGAATTCAGCCAGAAGGGATACTGCTCGTCCGGCACTTCATTGTTATTGATAAACGGCAGCGGGATCAGTTTTGCCCTGCCATCGGAATAACAAAAGCTTGCCGTTTCAGTATAAAGCCGCTGGCTGCCACTTTCACCATTGGTCATTTGTGCTTCGGTATAAGGCCATTGAATACCGCGTTGCTGTTCGATCAAGTCGTGGCTCATGCCGCTGATGTCGCATAACCGCCCTTTGCTTAGCTGTTTCATTTCTTCAAAAACGTCTTCTGGTTTTTCCGGAAATTTAATAAGCTTGCCATTATCGAACCGCTTCGCCACCTCATTGAAAATCTGCATGTCCGACTTGGATTCGGCATAAGGCGGCTTGACTTGGCGGGTCAGATTGACGCGCCGTTCGGTATTGGTGAACACGCCTTCCTTCTCCGCCCAGATTCCGGCGGGCAAAAAGATATGCGCGTATTGGCTGGATTCGACATCATAGTAGGCATCTTGCACAACCAAACATTCCAGCTTCTCCAGGGTCTTGCGGATGCGTGGCGTATTCGCCATCGAGGTCATGGGGTTGGTGGCGACCAGCCATAGACCCTTGATTTCCCCGGTTTCTATCGCCGGGAAAATATCGGTTTCCGTTAGGCCACGAATTTTGGGGAAGAACTCAGGGTCTATGCCCCAAAACTTAGCGATTTCTTCCCGGTCTTCCGCTTTTTCCAAGGCACGGTAACCGGGCAAGCCTGAGCAAGATGACCACTCGCGCGTCCCCATTGCATTGCATTGTCCGGTGATGGACAGGCTGGTGCCGCCGGGCTTGCCGATATTGCCCGTCACTAGGCTCAGGTTGTTGATGCCCACCACACCATCGGAGCCGTGGGTGCTTTGGTTGATGCCCATTGTCCAGATGCTCATGGCGCGATTGGCTTTGCCGTACAGCCGAGCCACGGTGCGGATCGTGTCTTCGTCAATGCCGCACAGTTTGGCGGCACTGGTCGGATCGTAGTTTTCGACTTCTTTCGCCAGTTCCTCAAAACCGTTGGTGTTGGCATTGATGTAATCGCGGTCTTCCAGACCTTCCTTGATAATGACGTGGATCAAGGCGTTTTGCAGCACGACATCGGTACCTGGGGTAATCGGCAAATGGATGTCGGCATTTTGGGCAAAGATGGTGACACGGGGATCGACCACGATCAAAGGAAAACGGCGTTTTTCCAGGGCTTCTTTTAACCGCCAGTAGATGATCGGATGTTGCTCAGGCAGGTTGGAACCCCAGGCGATCAGGCAATCGGTATGTTCAAAGTCTTCATAGCAGCCAGGCGGGCCGTCCGATCCGAACGAACGCTTATAGCCGGATACCGCCGAAGCCATACAAAGAGTCGTATTGCCGTCGTAATTGTTGGTGCCGATTGCGCCCCGTGCCAGTTTGCCCAAGGTATAAAATTCTTCGGTGAGGATTTGCCCAGTCGAAACAATGGCGAACGAATCCCGTCCGTACTTGGCCTGGATGCGCTTGATTTCTGAGGCCATCTTGTCCAGCGCGGTATCCCAGTTGGTTGGGGCGTAAGGCTCATGGATGTAATCGCGTATCATCGGCTTGCTGGCGCGCCCCGTGGCTTCAAACACCTCGTACTCAAATATCCCTTTCAGGCACAGCTTGCCACGGTTGACATCCGCACCACCCACGCCACGCGAGGCCACAGGCTGGCCTTGGGCATTCGTGCCGATTTCAATGGAACAGCCGGTGGAGCAGTAACCGCAAGTCGAATACGTCCACTTGACCACGCCCTTATCGGTCATCTTGATGGGGTTTTTGATGTTTCGTCCGAATAACATAACTATTTGATATTAAGTGTCTTATAGTTCCCACGCTCAGGCGTGGGAATTCATATTGCAACGCTCTGCGTTGCGTGACGCTGGAGCGTCACTATCTGCGTTCCCACGCGGAGCGTGGTAACGATGTTTAAATTTTAATCTGGCAAATCAATCGTCCCCTGTGCAAACAACACGGCTGCACCCCCAACCCGCAATGGCAAAGACTCATGGCCTTTGTTATCCATTTCCAGGTTGATAACACTGCGGCGGCTGTTGGCATCGCCTCTATCAACTGCAAAAACGTGAGTGCCTTTTCGGGTGTGTTCAAAGGAACACAAATATGAAGCAAATGCGGGCATGGCACTACCTATTGGCGGATCATCGTAAAGACCAATGTGCGGCCCCAGCAACCGGGCATTGAAATCAGAATCGGTAAATGGTGTTTTGTGGGCAAATAGCAGGATTTCTTGCGCTGCTGTTTGCGGTGCGATAGATTGGCTCCAGGCCGCGCTGTTAAATTTTGCTTGCCTAACCGTTTCGTAGCTCCATACGGGTACGATCAGGTAAGGAAAACCGCAAGAAACCAGTCGTGGCGAATATTTTTTATGGTCCAGCTCTGATTGTTTGATACCTAAAAAACTAGCCAGTTCTTCATCTGTCGGCGCAAATCGGTCAACGATTGAAACCACAGTACGGGCAAATTGCACAAACGTAGGTTTACCATCAGCCACTGAGATATTGGCATTAATTGCCCCAGCGTTTTGCTCCAGAACAATCGGCGTAATCCCTTCAATTAAAGGGATGTCACCGCATAAGCCAAGGATATAAGCCGTGGCAATAATCGGATGCCCAGCAAAATCGAGTTCCTTTTTGGGGCTGAAAACGCGCATTTTGCGTTTGCTATCACTCTGCTCTGGATGAAAGACGAACACCGTTTCGGATAGGTTCAACTCTCTTGCCAGCAGTTTCATGGTTGCATCACTTAAGCCATCGGCATTGGGAAATACCGCTATCTGGGCACCGTTAAACAACTGCTTGGTAAATACATCAGCAATGTAATAATTGATTTTCATGCGCTCGCCTCTTCGTATGGACGACCTTGAGAAACACCAATGGCCGTAACTTGTATTTCAACCCTGCCGTTTTGTATGCGAATAGGGTAAGTTGGTACGACGATGCTTTCATCTTCGAGACAAATGCCAGTCTTAAGGCTGAAGTGCTGCTTGTACAACGGTGATGCAACCACAGGCTCGCCCTTGATATCACCAATCAGGCCACGGGATAACACGTTGGCTTTGCCAATGGGATCATAGTTATGGATTGCATAGACGGCTTGTTCCCTCACTAAAAAGAAGATTGCCACTTGTTGCCCATCTACTAACGCGCACACGCCAGAGTCCGGTTGCAAACCATTGGTGCTACAAATATCTTTCCAAACAGACATCAAGCAACCTCCATCATTTTGAAATGCTTGCGTTCGTCGTCATCCGCAGGTCGAATTTGTCCTCGTTCCTCGACGAACACGACATTATCATCAGGCTGGTCGCTGTTAATAAAATGCCGGAATCGCTTCAGTTTGTTTTCGTCTTCAATCGTGGTTTTCCATTCACATTGATAGGTGTCGATAACATGTTCCATTTGTTGTTCTAGCTGTTCGCACAGCCCGAGTTTGTCATCAATGACAACGCCTTTAAGGTAATCTAGGCCGCCTTCCATATTCTCCATCCACACCGAGGTGCGTTGTAGACGTGCTGCGGTACGAACATAAAATATCAGGAAGCGGTCGATGTACTTGATTAGCGTTTCTTTATCCAAGCCAGTCGCAAAGAGATCGGCATGACGCGGTTTCATCCCGCCATTGCCGCAGACGTACAAATTCCAGCCATTTTCGGTAGCAATTACGCCGACATCCTTACCTTGTGCTTCCGCACATTCGCGTGTACAACCTGATACGGCAAATTTTATTTTATGGGGTGAGCGCAAGCCTTTGTAACGGTTTTCCAGTTCTATCGCCAAACCCACGCTATCGTCGATGCCATAACGACACCAGGTACTGCCGACGCAGGATTTTACCGTACGTAAGGATTTGCCATAAGCGTGACCGGATTCAAAGCCTGCGTCTATAAGCTCTTTCCAAATATGCGGTAATTGGTCAACCCGAGCGCCAAACAAATCGACTCGTTGCCCACCGGTAATCTTGGTGTAAAGTTTATATTTTTTGCCGACTTGACCGAGCGCAATCAGCATATCTGGGCTGATTTCCCCGCCAGTGATGCGCGGTACGACGGAGTAAGTGCCATCTTTCTGCATATTCGCCAGAAACGTGTCGTTGGTATCCTGCAAGCCTAAATGCTCGTTTGCAAGTACGTATTCGTTCCAATAAGATGCCAAAATAGAGCCGATGGCAGGTTTGCATATCTCACAACCTCGGCCTTTACCGTGGCTTTCTAACAGCCCGTCGAAGGTCTTGATTTGTTCGACGACGACGAGATTGTAAAGATCCTGGCGGGTATAGGGGAAGTGTTCGCAAATATCGGTGTTGACTTCTATGCCGTGTTTCAGTAATTCACAATCCATTACCGACTTTAATAACGCCGAGCAACCGCCACAGCCGGTAGAAGCCTTGGTTTCTGCTTTCAATGCGCCAATTGACGTGCAGCCTGCTTCTATCGCCTGACAAATTGCCCCCTTAGTGACATCGTAGCAGGAGCAGATTTGGGCGGACATCGGGAGTGCATCTGGGCCTAAGCCAACCGATTCGTCGGAGCGATGCGGCAAAATTAGCGAATCTGGATTTTCCGGCAGTTCAATACCGTTTAAGCAATATTGCAATAATGTGCCGTAACCGGATACTTCGCCGACTAACACCGCACCTAGCAACTGCTTTTTGTCCTGACTGACCACCAGCCGCTTATAGACTTCGCTCGCGCCATTTTGGTAGGTGTAAACCAGTGCGCCTTGCGACTTGGCGTGGGCATCGCCGATGCTGGCGACATCAACGCCCATCAACTTGAGTTTGGTACTCATGTCTGCACCAGTAAAGCTGGTCTGTTCACCTGCGAGATCGGCAACAACAGTCCGTGCCATGGCGTAACCTGGCGCGACCAAACCGAAAATCATGCCGTTCCAAAGTGCACATTCACCTATGGCGTAAATGTCGGGGTCGGAGGTCTTGCATTGGTTGTCGATAACGATACCACCACGCTGCCCTACCTCCAGACCGCAAGCACGGGCAATGTCATCGCGCGGACGTATTCCTGCAGAAAACAGTACGATGTCGGTTTCAAGCTCTTCGCCGTCAGCAAAGCACATCTTGTTGACGCACTGCTCGCCGTCGGTAATCTGCGTGGTGTTTTTACCCGTGTGTACCTGTAAGCCCAAAGCTTCAACCTTGCGCCTTAGCATTGCACCGCCAAATTCATCGAGTTGTACCGCCATCAAACGGGGTGCGAATTCGACGACATGCGTTTCAAGCCCTAGGTCGGTCAATGCCTTGGCTGCTTCCAAACCTAATAAGCCACCGCCAACAACAACGCCGACCTTACTGGATTTTGCTGCGTTCGCTATCGCCTCAAGGTCTTCAATCGTGCGGTAAACCAAACAGTTAGCTCTGTCATGACCTGGCACGGGCGGCACAAAGGGATAAGATCCGGCTGCCAAAACCAAGGTGTCATAAGCAATAGTTACGCCTTTTACAGACGTGACGGTTTTATTGTCGCGATCTATGTAATCTGCCTTGTCGCCTAAATGGATTGTGATACCGTTGCTTGCAAAAAAGCCTTCATCTGCCAAAGCCAGATCGGCTGCCGTTTTACCTGAAAAAAAAGCTGACAGGTGAACGCGATCATAAGCTGGCCGGGGTTCTTCGCAAAACGTCGTAACGTGATAACTGTCTTTGCACTGGCTTGCCATTAGACTGGTCAAGAAATTTTGACCCACCATGCCATTGCCGATAACAACCAGTGACTTTTTCGTACTCATGCCTTTCCTCGCAACCCAAGTTATATTTTTTACGATCTCACTGAAGAACTAAAGCAAATCTTATGCCATAAATATAAGCAACTGACATCACTGTTATTTTTTATCGAAAGCACAAAAACTGTGCGAGCCTACGCATTAAAACGGTGCAATAAGCTCACTCATGGTGCATGGTGTCGATTATCGCAGTGGAAATCCCATCACATTTGGTGGAGAGGAACTACTAGCAAGATTGATTTGATGATTATTTGAGCCGTGAGTTAAGCCAGTATTTTGTTGATGAACTTGTCGGCTTCATGCCTGTGAGTTGCATGTATTTTGAAGTGCAAACCTTCTATGCCCCAGAGGGTAAGGTTTGCAACTCCACCCTATCAATCAAGTTACAGCTTTCACTAGCTAACACTATTTAAAATGCAGCCATGTAAAAGCTGATGCTTTACACAAATGGCATGGCTATTGCTTGTTCCTCAATAACACCACTTTAATTAGGAAGGCTATCCGTAATGGCATCACCAAAACTCAACCTGTTCTCGTTTTCAGGCAACATTAAAATCCTCCACATGACCTGGATGGCGTTTTTTATCAGCTTTGTTGTGTGGTTTAACCATGCACCGTTAATGTTGGCAATTGCCAAAACCTTACATTTAAGTCAGCCAGAAATAAAAACCATCCTCATCTTGAACGTGGCGCTGACTATTCCGGCACGTATTATTATCGGCATTCTGGTTGATAAGTTTGGTCCTAAGCGGACTTATTCGACTTTACTGGCGTTGGGCAGTATTCCTTGTTTTATGTTTGCTACGGCAGATAACTTTCAACAATTGGCACTTGCCCGCTTTTTAATGGGTTTTATTGGAGCAGGATTTGTCATAGGCATCCGCATGGTTGGTGAGTGGTTTCCAGCACGGCAAGTCGGAATTGCCGAAGGCATTTACGGCGGCTGGGGTAATTTTGGCTCGGCAGCAGCGGCTATCGCATTACCGTCGCTTGCTCTAGCCTTTGGTGGCGACGAAGGCTGGCGTTATGCCATAGCCTCCACAGGCGTTATCGCGCTGCTTTATTCCGCAGTATATTTCTTCAGCGTGACAGACACGCCCAAGGGCTCAACCTACTTCAAACCCAAAAAAGCGGGGGCGATGGAAGTCAGCAGCATCTGGGATTTGTTCTTTTATATAGCGATGAACATCCCCTTGTACGCAACCTTGAGTTTGCTGACCTGGAAACTGTCATCATCCGGCGGTGCTAACTACACGAATTTGTTATCCGACATAACTGCGATTGGCATCCATATCTGCATCTGGTGTTTGTTCGTGTATAACGTGTACAAGATCATCCATGTCAATGAGGAACACCTACAAAAACCGGTTGAAGAGATCCATAAATATAAATTCAAGCAAGTTGCCATTTTGGACTTGGCGTATATGATTGCCTTCGGTTCAGAACTGGCAGTGGTGTCAATGTTGCCGATGTTTTTTTATGAAACCTTTCATGAATCACAAAGTATTACGATGGTCGAAGCCGGTTTGCTGGGCGGAAGTTTTGCCTTTATTAATCTTGTTGCCCGTCCCGCTGGCGGCTGGCTTAGCGATAAATTTGGCCGCAAAGTGTCTTTGTCTGTTTTTATCGCAGGTATGTCAGCAGGTTACTTCATCATGTCGTTCATAGATTCGGAGTGGTCGATTCCGGTTGTCGTATTACTTACCATGTCTTGCTCTTGCTTTGTATCGGGCGGCTGTGGTGCAGTCTATGCAATCGTGCCGTTAATTAAACGCCGCATGACTGGGCAGATAGCAGGCATGGTCGGTGCGTATGGAAATGTCGGCGGTGTGCTATTTTTGACTATATTATCCTTTGTTACACCCTCATTATTTTTTTTGGTGATGCACGGGGTTGCCATAGCCGTACTAATGGCCGTCCAATTTATTGATGAACCCAAAGGCCACATGGCAGAAGTGCAGGAAGATGGTACGATTGAGATGATTGAATTAAATTAATTATCCATGACCACATCTTCACTCAAAGCCACTTTAGGATTTGCCACTGATAAAGGCATAAAAGCCGACAATGAAGATTTTGTCGGCGCAATTATCCCGAACGAACCGCAACTGACCCACAAAGGTATCGTCGCGGCGATTGCTGATGGCATGAGCGGTAGTGATGCTGGAAAGCAGGCAAGCCAAGCCTGTGTCGGTAGCTTCCTTAACGATTATTTCAGCACGCCGGATTCTTGGTCGGTTAAACAAGCTGGACAAAAAATTCTTTCCGCAACTAATTCCTGGCTGTATAGCCAGGGGCAAATCCTTTATCAATCGACCAAAGGCATGGTCAGTACCTTAAGCATCATCGTCTTAAAATCCACCACAGCCTACCTTTTTCATGTCGGTGACTCCCGAATTTACCGCTTACGGAAAGGCAATCTTGAGCAGCTTACCCGCGACCATCGCGTCTGGATTTCAGAAGAAAAAAATTATCTTAGCCGAGCAATGGGCATAGAACCCAGGCTGGAAGTCGATTACAAATCTTTGCCGCTAGAGCAAAACGACCTGTTTTTGATGACCACGGACGGGATACATGATTTTATCGACGACAAAACGCTAAAGAAATTACTGACAGAAAGCACCGACTTGACCCTGCTTGCCGAGAAAATTCTGCAACAGGCTAAAACCAATAATAGTGATGACAATCTGACCTGCCAATTGCTTAGGGTTGAGGGTTTACCAGACGCAAAAGAAGATGAAATCCTGCGCCGCCATGCCAACTTACCGTTTCCACCACCGTTGCAACCGGGCGCAATGCTTGATGGTTATCGTATTGAGGAGGAATTACATGCCAGCAAGCGCACCCAGATATACCGTGTTTTGGATACCCTTACCAACACGCAAGTCATCCTAAAAACGCCGTCCATACTCTACGACGACGACACGCTTTTTATCGAACATTTTCTGCATGAAGAATGGGCTGGAAAACGGATTGACCATAACAATGTCCTGAAAATCATCACACAAAACCGCCCCAAAAGCGCAGTGTATTACGTTACCGAATATCTGGAAGGGCAAACGCTCAGAGACTGGATGACGGCAAACCCCAAAGCCGACATCATAACGGTGCGAAAAATAGTGGAGCATATAGCCAAGGGGCTTCGCGCATTCCACCGCATGGAAATGTTGCATCAAGATCTTAAGCCCGAAAACATAATGTTCAGCAAAAACGGCGTGGTTAAAATCATCGACTTTGGTTCGGTTAAAATTGCCGGTATCGCCGAAATTACGCCCATTGACCTTGATGGAGCAGATAATATTCTTGGCACATTGAATTACACTGCGCCCGAATACCACCTTGGGCAACGTGGCAGCGTAAAATCAGACCTGTACTCGCTGGCAGTAATTACCTACGAAATGCTCAACGGTAGCTTACCTTTTGGTGAGGATATGCCGGAAAAGCCCAGCCAAGGCTATCTTGCCAATTTACGCTATGTACCCAGTTTTCATCACAATCCCATGATACCCATCTGGATTGACGGTGCGTTAAAAAAAGCTACTGCAATTACGCCAGGGTTTCGTTATGAGGAATTATCGGAATTTCTATATGACCTCAATACCCCAAACCCTAGCTTTATGCGAACTGAGGACAGTATTCCTCTATTACAACGTAATCCTTTACGATTCTGGCAGGGTTTATCTGCGATTCTCATCATTATTGTCCTGATCTTGCTGTATTTAATGACATCAATGCAGTAATCTTTAGCTCAATATGCCAACTAATATTGAGCTTGCCATGCCCAACACATCAGCTTTTAAGTCCGCTTGGTGGCTACGTAATTGCCATTTACAAACGATTTATCCGGCATTATTGAGGAATGTTCCCAATCCACCCGATTACCATCGGGAAAGACTGGTAACGCCTGACGAGGATTTTATCGACGTTGATTTTTGCGGTGTCGGCGATCAGCCGCTGGTTATCTTACTGCACGGATTAACTGGAAGTTCCCAATCAGGCTATATCAAAGGACTGCAACATGCTTTACTCAAACAGGGACTACGGAGTGCAGCACTTAATTTCCGTGGTTGTAGCGGCCAGTCCAATAACCGAGCGCGGTGCTATCATTCCGGCGAAACGCAAGATATTCAGTTTCTCTATCAAACCTTACGGCAACGCGAACCCAACTCGCTAATGGCAGCAGCCGGTTTTTCTTTAGGTGGTAACGTTCTGCTAAAGTGGCTGGGCGAGCAAGGGCAACATGTAAACTTGTTTGCTGCCGTGGCGGTTTCCGTGCCTTTGCTGCTGGGAATTTGCGCGACCAAACTGGATAGCGGTTTTGCAACGCGCTACCGCAGCAATTTATTGAAAGAATTGAAAGACTATCTATACAACAAACTCGCGCATTTGGAAACTATAGGTAATACGGAAGACGCTAAGAAGCTGAAAGAATTGGGCGATTTATCAACGATCAACTCGTTTTGGGAATACGATGACCGAGTCGTTGCAAAATTGCACGGGTTTACGGATGTACACGACTATTACCAGCGATCTAGTTCTAGGCAATATCTCAAGTCGATCACAGTAAGCACCCTTTTGATTCAATCGGTTGACGATCCCTTTATGACATCCGAGGTCTTACCCGAACTCGATGAAATATCGCCGTCCGTGCAACTGGAACTCACCCAACATGGCGGTCATGTCGGCTTTATAACTGGGCGCATTCCATTTAAGCCCCAGTATTGGTTAGAACAACGAATCTCGGAATTTTTGTTTGACCGTGCAACCGCCAAATGAAATGTTGAAGCCATTATTGCCACATTTAATCATCCATACCGGAAAAATATGAGTTTGCAAATATGGATAGATGCCGATGCCTGCCCCAATGTCATCAAAGACATTTTGTTTAAGGCGGCAGAACGCAGGCAATTACCCTTAATATTGGTTGCGAATCGGTTTTTAGCAACGCCGCCCTCCCTGTTTATTAAAGCCATACAGGTTGCCGGTGGTTTTGATGTCGCCGACAACCATATAGTGCAGCAATGTAAAACCAATGATTTAGTGATTACAGCCGATATTCCCCTAGCGGCGGAAGTAGTCGCCAAACACGCCTACGCGCTAAACCCCAGAGGCGAATTGTATACCAAGGAAAACATCAAAGAACACCTGGCTATGCGTGATTTTATGACCGAAATGCGCGATACCGGACAAACTTCCGGTGGCCCTTCTGCATTTGGGCAACGAGATAAACAAGCCTTTGCCAATGCGCTGGATCGGTTTTTGGCGAGACGTTGTTAGTAGCTATTGCGCTTAAAATAATCCGCGTAGGGTGCGTTTTACGCACCAAAAGCATCCGTGTTTGGAACAAATTACCAAATTCAACAACCATCCGATTTGTCGTTTTTCGGTGCATGGAATGCATCCAACTTGGTTTGGTTACAGCTTGCATCTAAGAGCTTGTAAATTTTTTTAAGGCAGCCTTTAACAAGTCAATAAGCTTTTCGTCTTTCAATGATCGTTCAAAAAACTCATGTGCGGGACTCGCGTGATTATTTTGGCTTTCAAAAATACGAATTGGGTTTTCGCCGAGATGTTTAATCGCTGTCTCCAAAAGCTTTTTTTGCATTTCCACATCGGAAGCTGGCATTTCACGTTTATATCCCTCAAAAGCCATAGCCGCTGCGGCTTTATAAGAGTAGTCCTCCATTAAGCGAACATTATACCCATACTGCTTTGCTGAAAACCATCCAAGCCAAATGGCTGGTGTTGATAAAGGTAAACGCATTAACAAATCTTCCCAATTACCATTAGAAATTAAAGGAGTAACAACCCAAACCGCCATCAGAATAAGCAGTACTAATGATCCAACGAAGAGACGCATCCACGTCTCAAGTGGTTTATCATAATATTTACCACGACTTATAAAAGAAGCCGCCATACCCGTTCGATTTGCATCCCCCAATAAATCTGAAATTTTTTGTCTTTGTGACTCAAACTCATTAAATAGGTCATTTTGCGTTTTTTTATTAGCATCAAGCTCGGATGTAAGGTTTGTAAAGTCCTCGACTAACTTTGTAATTTTTCCGGCATTCTCATTGATCGCTAATGCAACGCTCTGAACTTGAGAGTGACTTTCTGTCAGTAGTTTAAGATCATCCTCAGCAGTTTGTTTTGATGATAAAGCGTCATTGGCAAACTCCTTTGCTTGTTCGGACGATTCTTTTGCTAAATAAAAACCAGACTCAATTGATTTATAGAGAGTTTCTGCATTTTTAATTCGAGAAACCACCTCCGCCAACCGTTCTGTGAGCACAGGGATTGCTTTATTATCAGCATCAGCCTCATTAAGCCAGGATCGCAAAGTAATACGAGCCTGTTCAATATACGTTAACAATCCAGGTAGATGCGGTTGTGGGTTAGATGGTACATGTTGGGTTACATGTGTTCTAAGATTAGAAACTATTTGTTGGAAATTTACCTTTGACGTGACCAACGGTTCAAAATTCTGATTTTCAGCTAATAGCCTGGCAATTTCAGTCATCCCACCAAGAGCGTCACTGATCGATTGCTTTGTAAGTCCTGCAAAACCTAGTGGTGTCAGGTCATCGGGTATAGTGGAAATGCTATCCCAAGATTCCTTTATTTGTTCCAGTTGCTGCTGAATATCGTTTTGCATACCGCCCTTTCATCTAACCCAAAATGGATTAATTATTTCGCCGTCGCCCGATAATACTCAATCGCCGCCGCAACCCCGCTGCCAGCCTTAATATCAAAGCCATTATCCAACAACGCCATTTCCACGCCGGCAATCGCGCCCAACATGGAGACATCGTTCATATCGCCGACGTGACCGATACGGAAGGCCTTACCAGCCAGTTCCGATAAGCCAGCACCTAGCGAAATGTTATATTTGCTGAACGCGGTGCTGATGACGTGACGGGCATCTTTATCTTCCGGCACTATGATGGCGGTGACGGTATTGGATTCAAAACCAGGTTGGGCGCATTGCTTTAAACCCCAGGCGGCAACGGCTTTACGTGTACCTTCTGCCAAGCGATGATGACGGGCGTAGACATTTTCCATGCCTTCTTCCAGCAATAAATCCAGTGCTTTACGCAAGCCATACAAGATAGGCAAGTTGGGCGTGTAAGGCGTGTAACCGTCCTTATTGGAATTCATTTGGTCACGCAAATCAAGGAAACAGCGCGGATAAGTTGAAGTTTCCGTTGCCTTTAAGGCTTTTTGGCTGAATGCCAAAAACGCGCCACCCGCTGGCAACATAAAGCCTTTTTGCGAACCGCTGATTGCGCCGTCCACACCCCATTCGTCCATACGAAAGTCAAGGCTGGCAATGGAGCTTACGCCATCGACAAACATTAAAGCCGGATGTTTGGCGGCATCCATTGCTTTGCGAACTCCGGCAATGTCGCTGGTCACGCCGGTTGCTGTTTCGTTATGGGTTGCCAATACAGCCTTGATTTCGTGTCCGGTGTCTTCTTTAAGGCGAGCTTCCAGCTTATCTAAAGGAATGCCTTTGCCCCAGGTTTCTTGGTGGATTTCGACATCGAACCCTAAGCGTTTCGCCATCTCCGCCCACAAATGGCTAAATTGCCCAAAACGGTAAATCAATACTTTATCGCCAGGATTTAAGCAGTTGGTCAACGCGATTTCCCATCCGGCTGTCCCTGTTGCGGGAAAGATAAATGCTTGCCCGGTTTCAGTGCGGAAAATCTTTTTCAGGTCCTGCAACAGCGGAGTCAGCAGTTTGGGGAAAATGGGCGAGCGATGGTCTTCCATCGCAATGTGCATTGCATTTAAAACTTCGTTGGGTACGTTGGTAGGGCCCGGAATATACAGGTGATTACGACCAGCCATGGTTTTGCCTCTAAGGTAGTTGTTGAATAGATTTTGATGACTTCTGGTGCAGTGGAAAACTGATTTTGTTTCTATTGCCGCACCTTAATGTCGGTAATAATGACATAGCCAAAAATAATCGGCAATCATCCACACGTTAAAAATTGACTTTACTTGCACTAAACGTAAAATGGCGGGTTGATTTTGATATGGATTTTGTGATGATAGCTCGAACTGTCTTCCAAACTCCCCCAGTTACAAATTAGGATTATTTAATGAGTCATACTTTATACACAGCGTCTGTACAACGCGTTCAACGCTGTGAATTAGCGGTTCCGGGATCAAGCCCTGAAATGTTTGAAAAAGCGTTGAAGAGTGGTGTAGATTTCATTTTTCTTGATCTGGAAGATGCGGTTGCACCGGACGATAAGCTGCAAGCACGTAAGAACGTCATCCAAGCAATCAACGATATTGACTGGAAAAGCCACGGCATCACGGTTTCTGTCCGCATCAATGGCTTGGATACGCAATATATGGTGCGTGATGTCGTCGATCTGGTCGAACAAGCAGGTGCGAAAATAGACACTATACTTATCCCAAAAGTCGGGGTTTATGCCGATGTGTATATGGTGGAAGCTATGCTTAACCAATTAGAAATGCAGCAGGGTTTGAAGAACAAGATCGGCATTGAAGCCCTGATTGAAACCGCACTGGGCATGGCAAACGTCGAAGACATCGCCCGTAATGGCGCTTGTGGACGACTAGAAGCGCTGCATTTTGGTGTTGCCGATTACGCCGCGAGCAATCGCGCACGAACTACCAACATCGGCGGATTGAATCCTGATTATCCCGGCGACCAATGGCATTCAGCGATTAGCCGCATGACAGTAGCATGTCGTGCCTTTGGATTGCGCCCTATTGATGGCCCTTTTGGCGACTTCAAAGATCCCGACGGCTTCAAGGCTGCTGCAAAACGGGCGGCGGCACTGGGCTGTGAAGGCAAGTGGGCGATCCATCCCTCACAAGTCGAACTGGCTAATGAAGTATTCACTCCGCCTGCTGCTGAAGTCGAAAAAGCCAAGCGCATCCTTGTTGCATTGCAAGAAGCCGCAGCCCTTGGCAAAGGCGCGGCAGCTTTGGATGGTCGCTTGATTGATGCTGCATCTGAAAAAATGGCGAACAATGTCGTACGAGCAGCAGAAGCTATCGCTGCAAAAACCAAATAACCATAGAAATTAAGGAGATGCCGTGGATATTCACGAGTATCAAGCAAAAGAATTACTGAGCGGCTACGGCGTTAAGATTGCCGAAGGCGGTTTGGCGTACAGCCCCGAAGATGCCGTGCAACGCGCACGCGATATTGGCGGACATATTTGGGCAGTAAAAGCGCAAATCCATTCGGGTGCGCGTGGCAAAGCGGGTGGGATTAAAATCTGCAAAACGCATGAAGAAGTTGCCGAAGCGGCTGAATATTTATTGGGCAAACGCTTGGTTACTCATCAAACTGGTTCTACGGGTAAGATTTGTAGCCGATTGTATATTGAAGCCGGAACAGAAATCGCCAAAGAACTGTACTTCTGCTTCCTGGTTGACCGCAGTTCAGAACGTATCGTCATGGTTGGTTCCTCCCAAGGCGGCATGGAGATTGAAGAGCTGGCGGTGACTAACCCAGATGCCATCACCAAAATCTACATAGAACCCGCCGTGGGTTTACAAGATTTTCAAGCCCGACAAATGGCATTTGCGATGGGTTTGGATGCAGAAATCATGAGCCACGCGGTCAAAACCATACGAGGTTGTTACCGTGCTTCGCGTGAGCTAGATGTCAGTATGCTAGAAATCAATCCGCTGGTCGTCACCAATCATAACGAACTCATCGCACTGGATGCAAAGATGAGTTTCGATGATAACGCATTGTTTCGTCAGCCAAAAATTGCCGAATTACGGGACAAAACCCAAGAAGACCCACGGGAAATGGCCGCTGCCGACCGTGGCTTAAGTTACGTCGGACTCGATGGCGACATCGGTTGTATGATTAACGGTGCAGGTCTGGCAATGGCGACAATGGACATGATTAAGCTTGCTGGTGGTGAACCGGCTAACTTTCTTGACGTGGGTGGCGGTGCATCCGCAGAACGCACCGAAAAGGCATTCCGCCTGGTTTTAGCGGATGAAAATGTGAAAGCCATGTTGGTTAATATTTTCGCAGGCATCAACCGCTGCGATTGGATTGCTGAAGGTGTCGTCCATGCCGTACAAAAACTCGATATGAAAATTCCGCTCATCGTCAGGCTATCCGGCACAAACGTAGAAGAAGGTCGCCGAATTATCGCAGAAAGCGGCTTACCGATTATCACCGCAGATACCTTGGCAGAAGCGGCAGAAAAAGCCGTGCAAGCCCGAAATGCTGCCGTTACCAAGGGAGGATGCTAGTGGCAATTTTAATCAACGAAAACACCCGAATCCTTGTCCAAGGTTTTACCGGAAAAATCGGCACATTCCATGCCGAAGACATGATTAAGTACGGCTCGAAAGTTGTCGGCGGCGTGACACCTGGCAAAGGTGGGCAGAAACACTTGGGACTACCTGTATTCAATACGGTAAAAGAGGCGGTACAAGATACCCAAGCTGATGCCAGCATCATCTTCGTACCTCCTGCGTTTGCGGCAGATTCCATCATGGAAGCCGCTGATGCTGGAATAAAATACTGCGTAGCAATTACCGACGGCATCCCGACGCAAGACATGATGACCGTCAAAAATTTCCTGCGCCGCTTCCCCGATGATAAGCGCATGATTTTAACTGGCCCTAATTGTGCAGGCACGATCAGCCCTGGACGTTCCATGCTCGGCATCATGCCTGGACATATTTACATGCCCGGCAATGTTGGCATCGTAGGTCGTTCCGGTACTTTGGGTTACGAAGCGGCTGCACAAATGAAAGCTTTAGGGATAGGTGTTAGTACATCAGTTGGTATCGGCGGCGACCCGATTAACGGCAGCGCACACCAAGTAATCCTGGCAAAATTCGAGCGTGACCCTGAAACCAAAGTGATTATGATGATTGGTGAAATCGGTGGACCGCAAGAAGTTGAAGCAGGCATTTACGCGAAAGCCAATATGACCAAACCGGTCGTGACTTATATTGCCGGACTGACCGCACCCGAAGGTCGCCGTATGGGTCATGCTGGGGCGATTATCTCCTCCGCCAGCGAAGGCGCAGCCGAAAAAGTGGCGATGCTGAAAGATTTGGGCATTATCATTTGCCCTACACCTGCGGCAATGGGGGCGACAATTGCTGAGGTGTTGGCGAGGTTGTAAGTACCGTTAATGCCAAAGTTTAGAGTTGTATTTTGAAAGTTATGGATTGAGAGTGTTTGGTATTCAGACCATGACCGAATAAACATGCGCTATCCCTTGATATAACCCATGTTAAACAACGACAAACACTTAGAGAAAATAGGCTGGCTGGGCTTCGTCCTTATCCTCAGCGCGTATTTGTTTGTGACTATCAAACTGGTAGCAATCAGCTCTATTACCTATCACCTGATGAATTTATTAGGGGCTTTGTGCATGGTCGTTAATGCCAGACACAATAAAGCCAAGCCTTTGTTTTGGCTTAATATCGTTTGGTCTTTGATTGCAATTATGGGTTTACTGCAACTTATTGAATACTAGCACCATCACGCTATATTGTACCAATGCTTATTTAAATCCCCTCATCCTAACCTTCTCCCTCTGGAGAAGGGAAAATATGAGAACTTATTAAGATTAGTATTAATAGATTGCTCACAGCACTTAATTGCGTCGGTCGATACCCAAAACTATTAGTGACTGTGAGCATTCACTCACAGTCACTATGTTTATACCTAAGTAGTTTCGGATTTTCCTAAGCTGTTAACTTAGTTACAGATTTTCTTCCTGTTGGCAACAAAACCTTGAGCTTGGGCATCAGCTTCGCCCATGTATTCGCCTTCTTTAGTTTTGCCGTAAAACTTGCTGCCTTCGCAGTGGTAAATTTTGGAACGGGTGTTCACCCAAACTTTACCTGAACCTGCGGCAGAAGCCGGTGCTGTAGCTGCAACAGGCGAAACCGCTTTTGCTGGCGCTGCTACGGGTGCAGCAGCCGGAGCTACAGTGCTTTCAGCGGCAGGGGCTTGCTTGTCGGCATACCACTCTTTTACGCCTTTATGACCGCGACAAGCACCTCTTTTCGAAGCACCGGTGTATTCCGTACCATCCTTACACATGCCAGTGGCTGCTCCTTCAGCTACCGCTGGTACTGTAGCCGCTGCTGGTGTGGCGGCTACAAGTGCTGCGCTTGCGGCAGGAGCCTGTTTGTCGGCGTACCATTCCTTGATACCCTTATGACCTCTACACGCGCCTTTCTTGGAAGCACCTGTATAAGCCGTGCCATCTTTACACATTCCCGTAGCAACGCCACTGTCGCTAGTCGTTGTAGCAGGTTCTGCCGCCGCAGGAGTTGCGGCAGCGGTCTTATCGCCAAACCATTCCTTAATGCCCTTATGTCCTCGGCAAGCCCCTCGCTTTGTTGCACCTGTATAAGAAGATCCATCTTTACACAAGCCCGTAACAGCAACACCGGCTTCGGCTGTCGCAGCCTGTTCAGCAAATGCGCCGGTGCAGAAAAAACAGATTATACTTACCATGAACAGCGATTGAATTTTCATAATAGTTTTCCTTCGTGGTTGATAAATAAGAGGTGATGTTGCAATACTCGCAACCTTAAACTGCCTATCCGTGTGAATGATAGCGTGAATAAATAGCATTTTCAGACGCTTGGATTATAGCTGCATGGACTATTTTTATCCAATCCTAACAAAAAAAGCTGCCTAATTGCCAAGGATCTTCTCTATAACTGCTATCTGGATAGAGTTTTGCTAATTAAATCAGCTATTTTCACATTATGTAACAAACAAAACCCTCAAATTACCCCAAGCAGATAAGCCTAGGCAGTATGCCTTTTTAACCTGAATTTAAACTGAATATTGATTATGTTTTTTTATTCCTTACCCATCTTGTTTAATGACATCCAGTTAATCAGCCCAATAGAATGCCTACTCATGGCAGTTGCGGTCTTTGTTGTACTCTACATCATTGCGCCGCTACCTGAAAAAAACCGGCAGCAACAGCCCTTTGATAGCTTTTTTCTGACATCGTGGCTAGGTGGCGTGTCACTTTATTGGGTGTTTTGGCCGTTTTTTATATTTTTAAATGCGTGCTTATTCACCGCTGATGTACTGGCTAAAACAGGTGCTATAACCGTTTCTAGTTGGGATGAGATACATTTTATTCTACTCTTGACCGTGGTTTGGTGGACAATCAGCGTATGGCGCTGTTCAGCTAACACGCAAGCGCAACTTTGGTCAGCTTTAGCACGCTTTGCCACACTCGCCGTGTTTATCGAATACAGCCTTAAGATGCTGATTCGCATTGATTATCCGCGAATATTTTTTAATTGCGAAGATATATTGCTGGATTACGGTAGTTGTTTTTAACAGAACAACTACCGATAACGCTATTAAAAACCCCTAAACTCCGAAAGCGTTTGAATAGCTAATCAAGCCATTATCAGGGATAATGCGCGGCTATTATTTGAGTAAATCCACGTCATTAATGATTGAGTTGTAATGAGAAAAAAGTTAGAAGCCCTTATCCAGCAAGCTGTTGTAAGCCTTAAGAAAGAAGGTGTTATCGCTGAGGACATTAATGTCAATATAGCTCTGGAACGCACACGCGGCGCGCAACACGGCGATTTTGCGACCAACCTGGCTATGATGCTGGCGAAGTCCGCGAAAATGAATCCTCGCCAGTTGGCAGAAAAGCTGGTTGCCGCTTTACCACAAGATAGCGCGGTAACAAAAGTGGAAATTGCTGGGCCTGGGTTCATCAATTTTTTTATGGATTCCAGCGCACAATCTGACATTATCAAACTTATACACGAGCACGGTGCGGATTTTGGTCGTAGCCAAGTCGGCGCAGGCAAAAAAATCCAGGTTGAGTTTGTCTCTGCTAATCCTACCGGTCCTTTGCATGTGGGGCATGGTCGTGGTGCAGCTTATGGCTCGGTAATTGCCGATCTCCTCGAAGCCGTTGGTTTTACGGTGCATAGGGAATATTACGTCAACGATGCTGGGCGGCAAATGGATATTCTTGCCACCAGTATTTGGCTCAGATATCTGGAAGAATGCGGCGAACCGATGCGTTTTCCCGACAATGGCTATCGCGGCGATTATGTCGGCGATATTGCTCGGGACATCTTTAGGAATGCTAAGAATGAGTACCGCCGTCCTTTTGAGTTGGTTGTGGAAGATATTCCTCAAGATGAAGCACAAGGTGGCGATAAGGAAGCGCATATTGATGCGTTGATAGCCAGGGCAAAAATCTTGCTTGGAACAGCGGGTTACCGTGATGTATTTCAGGCTGGCTTGAATAACATTCTTGACGACATCAAAAATGATTTGCTGGAGTTTGGTGTCAATTATCAGGAATGGTTTTCCGAACAGCAGTTGATGGATGACGGTTCGGTAGAAAAAGCCCTGAAAAGATTACAAGCTTCCGGTCATCTGTACGAGAAAGACGGTGCCACGTGGTTTGCCTCAAGCACATTAGGGGATGAAAAAGACCGCGTAGTCATCAGAGAAAACGGGCAATATACTTATTTTGCCTCCGATATTGCCTACCATGCGAACAAGCTGGACAGGGGTTTCGACCAGATTCTCGACATTTGGGGTGCAGACCATCATGGTTATATCCCACGAGTTAAAGCGGCAATCCAGGCCTTGGGCGCAGATGCAAGCAAACTGAAAGTGTTGCTAGTGCAATTTGCCACGCTGTATCGCGGGGAAGAAAAAGTGCAAATGTCCACCCGCTCCGGCGAGTTTGTCACCTTGCGGCAATTGCGTGATGAAGTGGGTAAGGATGCAGCGCGGTTTTTTTATGTCATGCGCCGGTCAGAACAACACATGGATTTTGATTTGCAATTAGCGACATCCAAGACCAGTGAAAATCCCGTGTATTACGTGCAATACGCTCACGCCAGGGTATGCAGCGTATTACGTCATTTAGTTGAAAAAAACTTGCCACGCGATATTGTTTCAGGCATGAATGCGCTAGCCCTATTGACTGAAGAACATGAACTTGCTCTGTTAAGCACGTTGGAGCGCTATCCAGAAATGTTAGAACGTGCCGCCCTAACCCATGAGCCGCACCAGTTGATTTTGTACCTACGAGAATTGGCGAACGATTTTCATACCTACTATAATGCCCATCAGTTTCTGGTGGATGATGCCAAGGTTCGTGATGCCAGACTGAATTTGATCTGCGCTGTCAAACAAGTACTGGCTAACGGCTTGCAATTGCTCAACATTAACACCCCAGAATCAATGTAATGGCTAAAGATTACAAACACCGCGCAAACAGTCGAGACACCAACAACCGTAGGCGTAACAACCAAAAATCCAGCGGTATTGGTCTACTCAAGTGGATGCTGATTACCGCATTGATTATCGGCTTTGCGGTGTTTTTGGTGTATTTAAAAAGCCCAGAATTGCAGAATTCAGCCCCTGCACTCGTGACTAAAAACCAAGAAAAAGTCACTCCCGCAAAAGCTGGTAAAACTGAAATCACCAACAAAACCAGCACTAACGAGGCAAAAAAAGACCAAAAACCGCAACCGCCGCAATTTGATTTTTATACCATCTTGCCGAAAAAAGAAACCGTTGTGCCAGATCACGAGATCAAGACCCGCACCCGTGAAGAGCGAGTTGGCAAACACAAAAAAGCCAGTTACGTCATCCAAGCTGGATCATCCCAAGACTTCAAAGATGCTGACCAATTAAAAGCAAAACTGGCCTTGATGGGCATAGAATCCAAAGTCCAGAAAGCCAAAGTCGAAAGCGCAATATGGTATCGCGTCAAAATAGGCCCCTACAGCCAAATGGGCAGCGTCAACACTATTATGTCCAGGTTGCAAAAGAATGGTATGAAGCCAGTGATTACTGAGGTGGATGAGTAGTGCTGTTTTATAGCTGCTGGCAGAATACCTCACAATGTAAAAAAGTTTTCTCATTATAGATGGCTAATTCAGCTATCTACTGACAATATCTGAATCATCATTAACCGTTTCTCGCCATTATGTGAAGTTTCCTTTTATGTACAGCGATGTTGCCGCGAGCGAGGTGCAATGTGGCTTGGAAGCGTCTATCTCGCCCGCGAGTTGTACATAAATTACAGCGACTTCAAAAACTGAAGCAAAGAGTCCGGAGCGCTATAGCGAAACGATTGCGTACCGAGTTCCTGAAGTTTGGCAAGTGCTCGATCCTTCATAGCCAAATCGGCTTCGACATACTGGTAGATACCGTCTTAAAACCCAAGTGTCAAGGCTTATTTTACTGCGAAAAGAGGATCAAAAGGTTCGCCTGATTTCAAGATAGCAAAGCTAAGATGAATGAGTTTACGCATAGCGGCGCAGGCGATAGCCTTACCATTCTTGCCATT